>NC_009674.1:297500-515000 GCF_000017425.1 Bacillus cytotoxicus NVH 391-98 | reverse complement strand
TCTATTTTTGGATTGGAATGTTATCTACAAAAACTGTACAAATTGTTTGTCCTAGCTGTAACAAACCAACTAAAATGCTTGGGCGTGTAGATGTATGTATGCATTGTAATCAACCTTTAACTCTTGATTCAAACTTAGAAGGAAAAGAATTTGATGAGAAATATAATAAAAAAACTATAAAGCACACAAATATTTATAAATAAAGAAAGAGACTAACGTAATCGTTAGTCTCTTTCTTTATTTATTGCGCCTTATGACATTCTGGACATACACCATAAATCTCTAAGCGATGACTATTAATAACGAAGCCCGTTGTTTTTGCAGCTTCATCTTCAAGCTTTTCCAAACCTTCATAAGGAAAATCAACAATCTTACCACATTTCTCGCAAATCACATGATAATGTTGACTTGTAACATAATCAAATCTACTTGAAGCGTCTCCGTAAGTTAATTCCTTTACAAGTCCTACTTCTTTAAATACACGTAAATTATTATAAACAGTTGCAACACTCATATTTGGAAACTTACCTTCTAATGCTTTATAAATTTCATCCGCCGTTGGGTGTGTCATAGATTCCACAAGGTACTCTAAAATAGCATGACGCTGTGGAGTAATTCGTACACCCGTATTTTTTAGCATTTCTAGCGCTTCTTTTAATTCTTCTTTGACCACCGCCATGCACCCCGATTCTATACGGATTATTATTTTATAATTCTTATAAAGAGTGTACTCCTTTTCTTATCAATCGTCAATATTTCTACTATAACTAGATGTTTTTTTATTTTTCATCTATCCTTATTTTTATGTATGCTTGACCCTTTTTTATACATATTCCATCGCAACAAAAGTCATCTTTTTATTTCAAATATAACAAAGCATAGAAAAAAGTGCGATATAATCGCACTTGGAATACTATCATCTGAAGAGGTATGCCCTACCCTTTTAATGTATGAAGGATATTGAAAAATGTATAGACATATGCCGGATAGGAAGCACTTCTTTCTTATTTTACAAAGTTTCCTCCTAGATGCTAAATAGAAACAAGGTAAACAGCAGGAAATACAATTGCTAACAGAAAATGCTATCCCACTATACGTTTCTCGTATAGAAAAGATATATTTACGCCTGCTTTTTTATACTTTCTAATACTTCTTCGACATGTCCCTTTACTCTCACTTTACGCCATTCTTGTACAAGTTCACCATTTTTATTAATAAGGAAAGTCGAACGTTCAATTCCCATATACTCTTTACCAAAGTTTTTCTTTAATTTCCAAACCCCATATTGTTCTGCTACCTTATGATCTTCATCCACTAATAGTAAAAATGGTAATTCGTGTTTTTCAATAAATTTCACATGTCTATTAGCTGGATCCGGGCTTACTCCAAGAATGACAGTATCATTTTCTTGAAATACTCCATATGCATCTCGAAAATCACACGCTTCTGTTGTACACCCTGGTGTCATATCTTTTGGATAGAAATATAAAACAACATGTTTTCCTCTAAAATCAGATAACTTAATTTGTTCTCCATTGCTTGCTTCCAGAGTAAAGTCTGGTGCCATTTCTCCTACTGTGATCATACTTATCACTCCTTTTGCCTTCTACTATAACAAACATTTCCTTATTTTTCATTTTCTATTACAGTACGAACAACAAATGCAAAGGGTAATGTATATCCAATTAAAGCCTCTACAATCGCTATCCATCGTCCTATGCCAATCGGCGTAATATCTCCATAGCCAACCGACAATAAAGTTACTGCACTAAAATATAAACATGTTTCGACAAGCTGGAATGAATGAACAGTTAACTTTTCACCCTCTTCTCTTAGTACTGTAAACCCACTTTCTTCTAAAACAACATAACTTAATCCAAACGCAATAAGTACTGTTGTATAAATTAAAAATAATGAAGTTAAATTATACAAAGAAAAAAATCGTTTCGAATCAGCACATCTCCATACCAGTTGAATACTTCTTAAAACTGCAATTGCTGCAATTAAGAGAATAAGTCCCCATAACATGTCCTCCACCTCATTTTATATGTATGAGGACTGTATAGAATTTATCCGTCGAAACAAACAAGCCTTTCTAATTAATTTCCAGCTCCGCGATATCTTTTTACTCCTTGATTCCAAAGTGTTATTGCAATCGCAAAACAAACGATACCAACAATTGGTGTTGCAAATGCATAACTGTTCCACTCTGCTTTTTTAAGGAAATAGGCTGCCGGATAGACACCCACAAAAGCAAAAGGTAGTACGAACGTTAAAACAAAACGAATGACACGGTTATAAATATTTACAGGATATCTTCCATAATTTCCGATGTTATACATAAGTGGCATAATAGAACTTTTCGCATCTGACCAAAAACCAAGGCTTGCAAGGGTTACAAATATCCCTCCATATACAAGGGCACCACCTCCTACCATCAGAATGAAGAAAAAGAAGTCATACCAATGGAAAGAAAGTCGGAGTTCTGCTGCGGCATATCCCATCACAATCATTCCGGTCAGCGCTCCAATTAATGATTCCAATTCCATTCTTTCTAATATAACTTGAAATAAGCTATGAATTGGTCTCGTTAATACACGATCCATTTCTCCTTTAATAATATATCGTTCATTAAAATCCCATATATTAAAGAATGCGGAAAAAATGGCAAATGGAACTAAGAAAAATCCGTAAATAAAGATTACCTCTTCCCGACTCCACCCTTTTAATGCTTGCGTATGCCCGAAAACGACAAGGATGAAGATTAAATTAACAGCTTGTAATAACAAGTCCGAAAGTAATCCGACGATAAAGTCACCACGATACTCCAATTTTGTTTTTATATATTGGCTTGCATATTGTAAAAATAATCGCATATATAGCATCTCATCATCCCCCTTGTACAATTAGACGTTTTCTCGCCGTTTTCCACATCAGCACAATTGGAATAATAAGCATTACTGCCCAAATCATTTGAAAGAATAGCGCTTCATATAATTTATTTCCGCTTATTCCTTCAGAAAAAATCATACTTGGAATATAACTGATTGCTTGAAATGGTAAAAACACCATTGCCTTTTGGGCCCATAAAGGATAGAAACTAATCGGTAATAACAAACCAGAAAATAAATCAATCACAACTCGTTTCGCATACATAATTCCACTGTTATTAAACAAGAAAAAGGTAAGCATTCCCGTCATTAAGTTAATTTGTGTATTAATAATGAAACTAAATATTAAGGATAAAAAGAAATAGAACCACGTTTGAACATTCATTGTAATTTGTAATGAGAATAATAAAGTTACAATAATCATTCCTGGTATTGAAAAAAATGCAAAGCGAAATATCCCTTCTCCAAGCCCTTGCATGACTTTCATTCCTAAATAATTATATGGACGAATTAATTCTACTGCTACACGTCCTTCTTGAATTTCCATCGCAATTTCTCGATCGATATTATTAAAATAAAAAGCACGAGCCATCCAAGCAATCGCAATATAAGTCGTCATCTGCGAAATAGATAAACTTTCAATATTCTCTTTCCCACTATAAATAGCTTTCCATAAAAAGTAATACGCACCAATATTAATTGTATAAATTAAGATACCGCTATAATAATTTGTGCGATAAGCAAGCATCATTAAAAAACGAATGCGAATCATTTCCATGTACTTACCCATGAGTCATACCTTCTTCATAAATGTTACGAATCATTTCTTCTGTAGACACTTCATTAATTTTTAAATCTTTAATTTGAAAAGTTTGTACTACTTTTGAAATCAGCATAGAAATAATGACTTCTTCATTCGGTATTTTCGCAATCCATGTATGCTCATCTTTTGCTTTAGACCAAGCAACTTGACTGTCTGGCATAATCATTGCTAATTGTTGAGGTGAAACAGGAGAAACAAACTGAAAATGAATTTCCTTTTCTGCCCCCCATTGCGACCGTAAATTTTCTAAAGATCCATCATATATAATATTCCCTTCATCAAGCATAATAACGCGCTCACATAATGCCTCAATATCAGTAATATCATGCGTTGTTAATAAAATCGTTGTTTTGTAACGCTCATTCATCTCTTTTAAAAATTTGCGTATCTTCAATTTCACAAGAACATCTAAGCCAATTGTCGGTTCATCTAAAAATAATAACGGCGGATTATGAATTAAAGCTGCTGCTAATTCACAACGCATCCTTTGCCCAAGTGATAGTTTTCGCACTGGCTTATTTAATAACGGGCCAATATCTAATGTTTCAATCACATGTTCCATATGCTCTTTATACTGTGCATCTGATACACTATACACTTTTTTCAATAAGCGAAATGATTCTTGTACAGCGATATCCCACCAAAGCTGAGATCGTTGACCAAATACAACACCGATTGTTCTTACGAATTCCTCTCTCTGTTTATGCGGATTCATTCCGTTTACTATAATTTCTCCAGATGTTGGAGTCAAAATTCCCGTTAACATTTTAATAGTCGTTGATTTACCAGCACCATTTTCACCAATATAACCAACCATTTCACCTCGCTTGACAGTAAACGAAACATCATTTACTGCTGGTACTATTTTATAATTACGATTTAATAAATCACGGAATGCACCTTTTAAGCCAGAACGACTGGAGTAAGCTGTAAATTCTTTTCGTAATCCTTTTACTTCAATTACTGATTTCATAATTAGCCCCCTTCCTAAATATCACAACGAATAGTTTACCCGAGCTAATATCCTTATCACAAATAATACGTCTTTCTAAAAAACATGTTAGAATAATACATAGATTTTTGTAAGGAGATGAATGATAGTGAATTTCACAAAATCAGAAGCATTACATAAGGAAGCTTTAGAACATATTGTTGGCGGTGTGAATAGTCCTTCTCGTTCTTTTAAAGCAGTTGGCGGTGGTTCTCCCGTTGCAATGGAACGTGGAAAAGGTGCTTACTTTTGGGATGTAGATGGCAATAAATACATCGATTATTTAGCAGCATACGGTCCCATTATTACAGGACATGCTCACCCACATGTAACAAAGGCAATTAAAACAGCTGCTGAAAATGGTGTTTTATACGGAACACCAACAGCATTAGAAGTAAAGTTTGCAAAAATGTTAAAAGAAGCAATGCCAGCTTTAGATAAAGTGCGTTTCGTAAACTCTGGTACAGAAGCTGTTATGACTACAATCCGTGTGGCTCGTGCTTATACTGGGCGCACAAAAATTATGAAATTCGCCGGTTGTTACCATGGGCATTCAGATTTAGTACTTGTTGCAGCTGGCTCTGGCCCTTCTACTCTTGGAACTCCTGATTCAGCTGGCGTGCCACAAAGTATTGCTGAAGAAGTGATTACCGTACCATTTAACAATGTCGAAACTTTAAAAGAAGCACTCGACAAATGGGGACATGAAGTTGCAGCGATTCTTGTTGAACCAATCGTTGGAAACTTTGGGATTGTAGAACCGAAACCTGGATTCCTTGAACAAGTAAACGAACTTGCTCATGCAGCTGGTGCCTTAGTAATCTATGATGAAGTTATCACCGCTTTCCGCTTTATGTACGGGGGGGCTCAAGACCTTCTTGGCGTAACACCAGACTTAACAGCTCTTGGTAAGATTATTGGTGGCGGACTACCAATTGGAGCATATGGCGGTAAAAAAGAAATTATGGAACAAGTCGCTCCGCTTGGCCCCGCTTATCAAGCAGGTACAATGGCAGGAAATCCAGCTTCTATGTCAGCAGGTATCGCATGCTTAGAAGTATTAAAGCAAGAAGGCGTATACGAAAAATTAGATAAGCTTGGAGCAATGCTTGAAAAAGGTATTTTAGAACAAGCGCAAAAACATAATATCAATATTACAGTAAACCGCTTAAAAGGAGCACTCACTGTTTACTTCACTACAAATACAATTGAAGATTATGATGGTGCGCAAAATACAGATGGAGAAATGTTCGGTAAATTCTTCAAACTTATGCTGAAAGAAGGAATTAATTTAGCTCCATCCAAATATGAAGCTTGGTTCTTAACAACAGAGCATACTGCAGAAGACATTGAATATACAATTGAAGCTGTCGGTAGAGCATTTGCTGCTTTAGCAAAATAATAAAGAAAAAGAAAAAAATAGAGACCTTTCTCTATTTTTTCTTTTTCCTATTTCATAAATCACACACAAATAGTATAATTATTCATAATTATCAGTTTTATTCCTTTTGCACATTCATTGTATACAAAGTCTTTTAATAATAATTAGTCAGATTACTTAGTTTTTTATAAAAAGAGGGGGGATTGACGGATGCTCAATACACAAAAGACATGGACACCGTCTTTATTTCGAGATTATAAAAACGCTGAACACGATGCGTGTGGAATCGTTTCCGTGATAGAAAAGCAAAGAATTCCTACAAAAGAAAACATCGACCTTTGTATACAATCACTTATTAAAATGAATCACCGTGCTGGTTTCATTAATGGTGAAGGAGATGGGATCGGCATTCACATTGATTTACCAAAAGAACTTTGGAAAGAAAAATTAAAAAATAGCGGATATAATCCAGCGATTGTGGAACATCCTCACTTTATCATTGGACATTTTTTTCTAGACAAAAAAGCAAATGTAAACCATTTAAAAAATGATGTACGTCAAAAATTAGAGCAAAACAATCTCACCATTATATTTGAGAATGATAATGCGGTAAACTCCGATGCACTCGGTCCTCTTGGGAAACAAGAAGAACCCGTATTTTGGCAAATTGCCATGATTGCAGAGAAAGACGCTATAAATATTGATCAAATGCTATTCTCTTTAACAATTGCGATTGAAGAGAAAAGGCAGGTTCACGTTTCCTCACTTAGTCAACATCATGTCGTTTATAAAGTGCTCGGAGCTGGTGATACACTTGTCGCTTACTATAATGACTTGCAACATCCGCTTATTGCATCAACAATGACATTAGGACATAACCGTTACTCCACGAATACATTATCTAATTTTTTTCGTGTACAACCGTTTAGTATTCTCGGACATAATGGTGAGATTAATACGATTGCTACACTACGTGATCAAGCCAAAATGATTGGTGTACCACTTACTGCTGGTGGCAGTGACTCTCAAGATTTAAACCGCACCTTAGAAACACTTCTCATTCATTACAACTACAGTTTATTCGAAGCAATGGACATCTTATTTCCACCGATTATAAATGAAATAAAATTATATGAAACACACTTACAAGATTTATATACGTATATACGTGAAGCGTGGGGACATTTTGCCCAAGGGCCAGCCGGTATCATTTCGCGTTATAAAGATGAAGCCGTCTTTAGTGTCGATTCCCTTGGTTTACGACCAGTTTGGAAAGTGGAAACGGAAACTTCTTTTATTTTTTCTTCAGAGCCAGGAATCATCTCACCAAATGAATATGTAGCAGAACCAAAACCTCTTGCACCTGGAGAAAAAATCGGATTACATTGGCAGGAAGACACCCTTGTTCTCTATGAATATGAAAAGTATCAAGAAGAAGTATTCAATCGTTTCAAACAGCGAATTGATGTGACAGACTACCATCTGAATGTAACCATTCCAGCTATAGAGAACATCAATGGACAATCTAATCGTAATCAAGTAGCAACCGAGGAATATGTTGCGTTTGGATGGAATCGTGAGCATATTCAGCTTCTTGAACAAATGGCTGCAAAAGGAGTTGAACCAATTCGCTCTCTCGGACACGATGCTCCTCTCGCTGCACTTGATACAGATAGACATAACATCTCTGATTTTATAAAAGAAAGCGTAGCAGTTGTTACAAATCCAGCGATTGACCGCGATAGAGAGATTGAACATTTCTCTACACGTATCGTACTCGGAGAACGCCCAAGTTTATCACATACGTCTCATCATCCATTTGTGTTTGAACTTTTATCGCCAATTATATTAGAAGGGAATTTAGCTCAGTCTATAACGAATGATTTAGAAACTATCACATATGAGCAACTCCTTCAATTATTCGTCACTCATAGCACAATTTATAAACTGTCCATGACTTTTACATCATCAGAAACATTATACGATGCGCTGAATCGAATCAATGAAGAAGCAATTATGGCTGTCCGAAAAGGAGCTACTCTATTAATTTTAGATGATGCGAAAGCGCACAAAGATGGTCAACTATGGATGGATCCACATTTAATCACAGCTAGTATCCATCAGGCATTAATGGAAAAACAACTGAGAAGAAACTGCTCTCTTCTTGTTAGATCTGGTGCTCTTCGTTCCTTACACGATCTTGTGACGCTATATGGATTCGGTGCAGATGTTATTAATCCTTACTTCATGTTTGCAACTGTAAATGATGGTACAACATCACCGATTATTAATTTATATACAGCATTAAACAAAGGGATTGAAAAAGTAATTTCCACGATCGGGATTCATGAGCTACGAGGTTATGGTCGTCTCTTTTCTTCCATCGGATTACACGAAGAGATTGCAAATATACTGCAAATTACAAATTTCTTTGGGGCTAATCATTTAGCATTCTCCCTTACATCACTTGTAGAAGACGCGAAATCTAGAGCAATGGATTATAACAATCCAAAGGTAAAAATGCGAAAAACGTTCCATATATTCCCGCGCATTTGGAAAGCGATTGGCGATGTGGCAAAAGGAAACCAGTATGATGATTTTCGTGAAAAATTAACAGAGCTAGAAGAAAAAAATCCAATCGCAATCCGTCATCTTATTCAATTAAAAGAAGCAGAACAAGCCGTACCACCTGAACAAGTTTCTATTGCCATCAAAAATCATAACTTACCATTTATTATTAGCTCCATGTCTTTTGGATCTCAAAATGAAACTGCCTTCCGCGCTTATGCGGAAGCTGCCGAGCGTTTAAATATGATTAGCCTAAATGGTGAAGGCGGAGAAATTAAGGATATGATTGGTAAATATCCACATACACGCGGCCAACAAATTGCATCTGGACGTTTTGGTGTAAATGCCGAACTACTTAACTCATCCAATTTAATTGAAATCAAAATCGGGCAGGGAGCAAAACCTGGTGAAGGCGGGCATTTACCAGGTTCAAAAGTAACTTTAAAAATCGCTGAAGCACGAAACGCAACAATTGGCTCAGACCTTATTTCGCCTTCTAACAATCATGATATTTACTCCATTGAAGACTTAGCTCAAATGATTACTGAAATTAAAACAGCGAATCAATTTGCAAAAGTGGCTGTGAAAGTTCCTGTTGTTCCTAATATTGGAACGATTGCCGTTGGGATTGCCAAAGCCGGGGCTAATTTTATTAATATAAGTGGATTCGATGGCGGAACCGGAGCTGCACGTATTCATGCCCTGCAACATGTCGGCCTTCCTGTAGAAATCGGAGTAAAAGCTGCTCATAACGCCCTTCTTGAAGCAAATATGAGACATCAAGTAGAAATATGGGCAGATGGCGGTATTCGCAGTGTTAATGATGCGCTTAAAATTATGCTTTTAGGTGCCAATCGCATCGGTTTTGGTACTTTATCCATGATTGCAATTGGCTGCACAACTTGTCGCGGCTGTCATTTAGATACATGTCATGTAGGAATTGCAACACAAATTGAGTCAGAAGCACAAGCAAAAGAGCACGGTCTCCGCCGCTTTATCCCGCGTCAATTCGAACATGCTGTAGAAGGATTACTAAACTTATTTACTGCTTTTGGAGAGGAACTGAAACGATTAACAGGAATACTTGGTTATACGAATTTACAAGAAATTGTTGGACGTTCAGATTTATTAGAGCAAACTCGCGGTATAGATTTATTAGATTTACACAGTTTATTACACACATTAAATATCTCATCTTCCACTTCAATCCAGTCTATACAAAACGAACAACCTATTGTAATGAATGCGGTCCGTTCTAAAGAATTAGTGGGTGTTAGTGTGAATCAACGCGTAATGGGAGGCTTAGAATCCTGTTATCGCGTTCGTAGTAAGCTGTATGAAAATAATCCTCTTGAACCGCTCATTCTCAAGTATACAAATGGATCTATTCCAGGTAACGGCCTAGGAGCTTATAATAGTGAGAATTTATTTATTCACGTCAATGGTGGTGCTCAAGATGGTATCGGAAAAACATCATTTGGCGGTGGCATTTATATTACAAAATCAAAAGGAAAAGATGGTGTATATTACAACGGCTCTGTCGGAAAGTGCTTTGGATATGGTGCTCAAAAAGGGGCCTTATATGTCCAAGGGAATGCTGATGCACGTGCAGGAATTCGTCTTTCAGGAGCAGACATGGTTATTGGCGGCAGAATTACCAAACCACTTCGCTCGAAGGAAAACGGCAACTTAGGTTCCTATGCAAGTATAAAAGGATTCGCCTTTGAATATATGACAAATGGTCGCGCTCTTGTTTTAGGAGATCCTGGTCCATGGATTTGTGCTGGCATGACAGGTGGAATTGTCTATTTACGTCATCAACCAGAACTCGGTTTAACAGAGCACGCTTTAAAAAGACGAATTGCCAAAGGGGCAAATGTCACATTACAACCGCTTAGCAATCATGGCAAATTAGACGTTACCCAATTATTAACAGACTATATTCGAGTATTAAATGAACATGAGCAATTTGAAGAAGTTGCTCTCTTAACACCGTTACTAGATGATATACAAAAACATTTTTATGAAATCATCCCGAAAAAAGAACAAGCAGATCCATCTGTTTCAACTGAATAATTTTATCCTTATAAGAATTGACTAAGTCAATCACGCATAGTAATCTATAATAACAAATTGAAACCTGCTGACATTCAGCGGGTTTTTTCACTAAGCATGATGGATTCAAAAAAAGAGAACAATGAAAAATCCTTCACTAGTCTTTTTACATGAATTTGATTTGAAATGTCACTAAAATATCACTTGCTAACATATTGTAATGAATGTATAGTATCATGTTGTACATTCACTATGACAAGAAGAAAGGACATCAATAAGGGTATGAAACTTGGTGCTCGCATTTTAAAAACGGGTATTGCCATTACATTAGCACTGTTTGCTAGTACTTTGCTCCATCTGCCAAGTCCAGTATTTGCAGGGATTTCAGCCATTTTTGCTGTACAACCATCTGTATACCGCTCATACTTGACAGCACTCGAGCAAATTCAAGCAAATATAATTGGTGCGGTCTTTGCCATCGCATTCGCTTTTGCTTTTGGAAATAATCCATTTATTATTGGATTAACTTGTATACTAGTTATCGCTCTTACATTACAATTACGTTTAGAAAAAACAATATCAATCGCTTTAGTTACAGTCATTGCTATTATGGAATATCAAGGGGAAAATTTCTTTGATTTTGCATTACTACGCTTTGCAACGATTATGACCGGAATTATTGCTGCTTCACTTGTGAATTTAATATTCATGCCGCCAAAATACGAAACGAAACTATATTATCGTATTGTTGATAATACAGAAGAAATTGTAAAATGGATTCGCATGAATAGTAGGCAAGCCTCAGATTTCACAACATTAAAAACTGATATTGATCGCATGAAAGAAAAGATGATTAAGCTCAATCATTATTACTTGCTTTATAAAGAAGAACGAAGCTATACAAAGAAAATACGATTTGCAAAAATTCGTAAGCTTGTTTTATTTAGACAAATGCTTGCAACGACGAGCCGTGCTTTAAGTACGTTAAAATCACTTCATCGCACTGAGAATGAGCTGCGCCATATGCCAGAGTCATTCCAAGAATCCATTCAAAATGAACTGGATTCCTTAACAAATTACCACGAGCAAGTTTTATTAAAATTTATCGGCAAAGCGAAAAAGCAACAATCGGTAGAAATGTTAGATGAAGTTGAAACAGGTAAACAAGAATTGATTGATATTTTTATGGATTATCAAAATAAAGATGATGAAGAATCTTATAAAATATGGCTGCATCTCTTTCCTCTTATTTCCTCCATTATTAATTATAGTGAGGAAGTGGAGCATTTGGACTTACTGGTAGACAGTTTTTACACCTATCACAAACCAGAAAATGAGTTACAAATTAGTGAAAAACAAGCCGATGAATAAGAAACAACCCCATTAGCGTAAAGGGGTTGTTTCTTCTATATGCTGAAGTTGATACAAATTATAATACAATCCACGCTTCTCCATGAGTTGCTCATGAGAACCTTTTTCCTTGATTTCTCCATTTTCAATATAAACGATTGTATCAACATGCGTAATTGTTGCGAGTCTATGAGCAATGATAATTGTTGTACGATCAGCAGCTAATGTTTGAAGAGCCTCTTGAATATATCTTTCATTTTCTAAATCCAAAGCTGAAGTTGCTTCATCTAATATAAGCAAGGATGGATTTTTTAAGAACACACGAGCAATCGCAATACGCTGCCTTTGTCCGCCAGATAATTTTACTCCTCGTTCCCCAACTATCGTATAATACCCATCTGGTAAAGCAAGAATAAAATCATGAATCTGCGCAGCTCTTGCAGCTGCAATTACCTCTTCATCCGTAGCATTTGGATTTCCATATAAAATATTTGCTCGAATTGTATCACTAAATAATAAATTATCTTGCAGTACAATCCCGATGTGGCTGCGTAAATTTCTCATTTCATACTCTTTTACGTTTACATCATCTATATAAACAGCACCGCTAGATACATCATAAAAACGCGGAATTAAACTCGCGATGGATGATTTTCCTCCTCCACTTGCTCCAACAAGCGCTACTTTTTCCCCAGGAGCAATGGTAAATGAAAGATGACGTAATACGTCTGCTTCTTTTTCATTATAACGAAACGAAACATCATCAAATACAACTTTTCCATCTAATTTTTTCGTTTGAATTGCATGATCGACATTTACAATATCATATTTTTCATCTAATAATTCGAAAACACGATCCATAGAAGCAAATGATTGTGTCAATGTTGTAGAAGAATTCACAAGACGTCGCAGCGGACTATATAAACTATCCATATAGCCAACAAAAGCAACCATCGTCCCGAGAGTGAGTTTCCCATGAATAACCTCATATGCTGCAAATACAATAACGAGCAATGGACCTAAATCTGTTAATGTATTCACCGCTGAGAATGTTTTAGCAGTCCAACTTGTATGATTCAATGCTTTTGTTAAAAAATTATTATTTCTTTTTTCAAACTGTCTCTGTTCATATTCTTCAAGCGCGAAACTACGTGTCACTTGCATACCTTGAATCCGCTCATGTAAATAACCTTGCATCGTTGCAAGTGCTTGCGAACGCACTCTCGTTAATTTCCGAAGACGACTGAAAAAATATTTTACTGCAACTGCATAGATTGGCAAAATAAATAACGCGACGAGCGTCAATTTTATATTCATAGAAAACATCACTACCACAGCAATTAAAATGGTAGCCATATCAAGCCAAACGTTCATCAATCCCGTAATAACAAAGTCTTTCGTCTGCTCTACATCATGAATTACACGTGAAATGACTTCACCTGTTTTCGTATTTGAATAATACCTTAAACTTAATCGTTGCAGATGATCAAAAATATGTTTCCGTAAATCATAAAGCACTGTATTACCAATACGTTGTGCAAAATATTGACGATAATATTCAATTGGCGGCCTTAACACTGCAAAAATGAAAAAAGTAATCCCAACTGCTGTTATTAATTGCGATGTTTTTTCTTGAAGTGATCCCCCGCCTTGAATAACATCATCAATAATATACTTTAATAACCATGGCATAATAAGCGGAATACCAAATTTAATTACGCCAATAATGATGGTAATTACAATAAGCCATCTATATGGTTTTACAAACTGTAAATACCTTTTTATTCCTTGCATATAACTTCCCCCTCAATAGGACAAACCTGCTAGGGTATTCCCTGCAGGTTTGTTTTAATCTCTATACATTAAATAGCGCTCATACCACATATCTACAAAGTCCGGTGCAAACGGTCCTTTTCGCTGATGAATCCACTTTCTTAAATATTCTACGTTCCTCTTTAAAATTGTATCAATGACAGGTGGATACTTCATCATTTTGCTATGTTTCTCATACTCATCCTCATCTAAAAGAGTATATGTCATATCTGGATATACTTTAATATCCAAATCATAATCAATATACTTTAACGCTTCAAGATCATATGCAAATGGGGAACTTAAATTACAATAGTAGTATACACCATCTTCTCGCAACATCCCAATTACATTAAACCAATAATTTGCATGAAAATAACAAATTGCTGGTTCACGAGTAATCCATGTTCGTCCATCTGATTCCGTAACAAGTGTCCGATCATTCGCACCAATCACTAAACTTTGTGTTCCTTTTAAAATGGTCGTCTCTTCCCACATTCTATGAATGGAGCCATTATGTTTATAACTATGTATTTGTACTTTTTCTCCTTCTTTGGGAAATCCCATGCGTGCTCCCTTCTTTCATTGCAAATGCCCCTCTTAAGTTGTTAAAACTTCTATTGAACCGCATTTACTTTTTTTCTATTATAACTTTTTTGTCGAAATTTTAAAACTAAGCCGTTAGCACTCGCCTAAAAAATCAGTCTCCTGCATAAGATACAAAAAAACCCTTCTTCAATTCATTACGGAAGGGCACGTAACTATATGATGAACATGTTTCTAATCCTTAATTAGAAATGATCCTTTCCCTTTTAAAAGAATGAATGACCTCATTTGTCTGCTTCTCAAATTTTTCATGTAACAACTTTAATGCTAACTCGGTTTTGGATATTTCTTGACGAATAAAATATAAGTCCTTTTGATCATACTTCTCTTGCTCATTCCTTTCAATTTGTTGGTATCTCTCTAAATGCGCTTGTAGTTTTAAAAGTTCGTCCATTATTTGCAACTGCTCTCCTACCAACTTATCAAATGAATTCATCAGCTACCCCCTTTATTTATGCATCCTAAATTTATACAAGATACATCGTCTACTACATATTTTTTCTCATTTGATGTATCGTTCTCCTTTGACTACATTTGTTGACTTATTAGAAGTTATGTCGCTATCTACTGTATGACTCATTCCTTTATTTCAGTACAAAGAAAACACTTCCCTTAAAAAGAGAAGTGTTTTTCCTTTGTTACTGATTTGTACTAGAAGATTGTGATTTTTTTGCAGCTGATTGTGCGTTTTGCTTTTTCACTGCTTGTACATCCGTTTCAGTTGCAAACTCTGTACCATAGCTTGCATTTGCACTTTGAGTACCAGAAGCTTGTGCCTTTTTCGCCTCTGATTGTGCGTTTTGCTTTTTCACTGCTTGCACATCTGTTTCAGTTGCAAACTCTGTACCATAACTAGCATTTGTGCTTTGAATGCTAGCGCCAGAAGTTGCTTTGTTATACCCTTGTTGTTTTTTGTTCATCTTTCTCACCTCCACAACTAATAATGTCCCCAATCATATAAAAGATATCCCCCTATTTATTTTTTCACGAGTGTATATATCTATTCACGATCATTCAAACTACCTATGATGGAGGTGTAAGTATGTACGTTGGACGTGATATGGCGGAACTAACAATGATTTCAAAAAAAGAATGGAAAGAAGAAGAATTAGCTTATTTTCATCATTCTTTACAACAAATCATGCCGTATTTAAATGTAGAAGGCCAAACAATATATAAAGAAATTATAAAAGAGATTGAAGCTCGCGGTGGTTTTCATAAAAGCGAGGCCGATGGGACTCATGGTACTCGTGTTTCTTATGACTAAAAAACGTGTTCCCTAACTTGGGAACACGTTCTACCTCCATCCTTTCTTACCAGTTGTAAAAGACCAAATTGGAGAAGTTACTCGTCCACCATATCGGTCTTCGACTTTGATATACCAATGATATGTTGTATTTTCCTCTAAGTCTTTCAGTGTCACTTTTGCATTACGCCAATTTGCCACAAAATTATCTTTGCCAATCACTTCATCTGTGTAGACGTTTGCTTCTACATAATCTGTTGCAACTTATTTAATCGCAGGTTTTAAATCCATATCTAATGTAAATTCATCTTTCCCCGGATATTCTTCGGGTTTGTAGAAATTATATTCATTTAAATATGGAGAATATGTTTTTACATACATTTTATTTGCAGTTGTATCAAACTGTAAAAGGCGCATATATCCTTGGCCACCTTCTGGTCCATCTTGATAATCTGCTAACATTTGATATACTTTACGATCTGCAATTCCATCCCCATCATCATCCATTTCATCAATTAATGTCTCGCTATCATGATAATGTCCACATACTACTGCTAACACATTTTTATTTGGCTTTACAACTTCATTAAAAATTTTCTCTCCAATGGGGCTACGATTACCGGATACAAATAAAAACTTGCTGTTCCTCTTCTTCAGCCAAAGAAACTTGCAGCGGTGCAGTTAACGTTTGAATGAAAAAGGCCGCCACAATTGCCGAACAAATTGTTTTTTTAACATCGTCGATCTCCCTTTCCTTTGCACTACAAATTCTATTTTATTTGTCATTTGTTAAGACAATATGAAATATTTGTAATTTATTGTTATGTTTATGTTGAAAAAACTCCAACCATCAAGGTTGGAGTCTTTCCACGCATTCTTCATAAATGGTGCGATGTGCTTTTGAAAAAGGTAACTGTTCAAAGGCTTCTTTCGTTACAACCTTCAAAGTATCTGTTTCTACAATTTCTCCTGTTACTTTTCCATAAAATACAAATATATCCCATGTCCGATGTGTAAAGGTATGCTGCACATTCATCGCATATTCATTAACTGATACAGAAAGATTGAATTGTTCTTTCACATAATCAATAAGTTGTTGTTTTTGATTCCGAATCCCTGCACGAATTTCAACATTTGGAAATTCCCACATATTTGCAAGTAATCCTTCGCTTGGACGTTTATGAATCACATAGCGACCATCTTCTGTTTGAAGTACACCAGCAACAAGCGGTACCATTTTAGGAGCTTTCGCTTTACTTTTAACCGGTAAATCTTTTTGAACACCTTCAGCGTATCCACGGCAATGCTCTCGTACAGGACAAAGTAAACAAGCTGGGTTTTTCGGGATACAAATTAATGCTCCTAGCTCCATTAGCCCTTGATTAAAGTATGATGGGTTTTCTATCGAAATAATTTCACGTACAATATCTTCGAATATTTTTCTTGTTTTCGGCTTTGCAATATCTTCCCAAACGGATAAAATGCGAGATAATACACGCATAACGTTTCCATCAACTGCCGGTTCAGGTATTCCATATGCAATACTTAAAATAGCACCTTTTGTATACGGGCCAATCCCTTGTAATTTTTCAATTTTTTTCACATCACTTGGAACTTCCCCGCCGTATACTTCTTTAACTTCCTTTACAGCCGCGTGTAAATTTCTTGCTCGTGAGTAATACCCAAGGCCTTCCCACGCTTTTAACACTTCTTCATCTTCAGCATCTGCTAATGCTTCTAGCGTCGGGAACTTTCCCATGAATTTTGCGTAATATGGTTTTACAGCTTCCACTCGTGTTTGTTGTAACATAATTTCAGACACCCAAACACGATATGGATCTTTATTTTTGCGCCATGGTAAGTCCCTTTGCTCTTTTTCAAACCAATCAATTAAATCTTCTTGAAATTGCTTTATATTAAAATCATCTAATATTTCAAGTGTCAAACCGTGTCCCCCTTATTTTTTGCATATACGTACTATTATAAAGATTTTAGGAAAAAATTTAAGTAAGATAATGCAGGAAATAGAAGGCAAATGACTTGAGGTGTTGAATAAAAAGAGTTACATTAATAAAAAATGGAGGTGTGTGTTTATGGACACAGCCACTCATCTTGTTATGGGGGTCACATTAGGTGGTTTAGCAACTTTAGATCCAACTATAGCTCAAAGTGATTTTGGACCTCAAGCCGTGATGTTTGCAACAATTGCAGGTTCCAATATCCCTGATATAGATACTGTTTTAAAGCTACGTAATAATGCAAAATATATACGAAATCATCGCGGAATTACCCATTCCATTCCTGCCGTTATTCTTTGGTCATTTCTTATAAGTGGAATTTCCTTCGCCTTCTTTGCAGAAGTTCCCTATCTTCACCTGTTACTTTGGTCATTTATTGCTGTCTTTCTTCATGTATTTGTTGATATTTTTAACGCTTATGGTACCCAAGCATTACGCCCTTTCACCAAAAAATGGATCGCGCTTGGTGTCATTAATACATTTGATGCCATTATTTTCTTTATCCATATCTTAGCGATTGCCTGTATGCTTGTTGGTGCTCATAAAGGTTATACTGCTTTAGCTGCGTATTTATTAATGGCCGTCTATTATATAGGTCGAATTATCATGCGACAAAATGTGAAAAACGTTGTGTACAAACGTTTTAAAAATGTGGAAAAAGTGATTATCTCTCCTTCTTATCGTTTTTATCATTATCATTTAGCTGTTGTCACAACAGAGCATTACTATGTTGCTCGTTGGCACCGCGGCAATATTATGGTATATGATAAATTTGATCGAGTTCCATTTCCAGAAAATGATATTATGCATGCTGCGAAACAAGATGAGAATATTGCTGCTTTT
Organism: Bacillus cytotoxicus NVH 391-98; assembly: GCF_000017425.1. Taxonomy (GTDB): domain Bacteria; phylum Bacillota; class Bacilli; order Bacillales; family Bacillaceae_G; genus Bacillus_A; species Bacillus_A cytotoxicus. The sequence continues at coordinate 496,416 of NC_009674.1, read as the reverse complement.
TTATCTTTCTCTCCTGTCTATCGCTGGGATATTTTTGACTACAATAACTACTATGAAGTACGCTTTATTGATTTACGTTACAGAAGCAAAGATTACTATCCGTTTGTTGCAATCGTTCAATTAGATCACAATTTAAATATTATTCGTTCCTATACAGGGTGGATTTTCAGCGAGGAAAAACTTCGTAAAAAATTAGAATTACTTCCACATTAAAAGAAGTGACCAAGAGCGGTCGCTTCTTTTAATGCTTTATATGCTCTTCTTGATTAATGAAATGACTATATTTAGGATTATTTGTACGTATTTCATGAAGTCTTCCACCATGATTCTCAATCCATGCTCTCACCACTTGCTCCGTCATTTTTGCTCCTTGATAGCGACCAGATTTTGCATATGTTGCTTGAAAATCTTCCCATAATAGCTCAACCCATGCACGAGCTTGCGCATAAGATAAAAAATTATTTTTCGCTAGTAGTTCTTTTGTTAATGTTTCATAAATATCATTCATATTACATTCTCCTTTTATTTCTTTCCTCAATTTCTAGAGGATATTTTCTTCTACTTTGCACATTCTATTAATGATACTTCTTAACAAGTATCAAATGATAATGAGGGGGCGTTCTTCTTGGGTAGACAAGCCGAATTTTGGTCTGAGTCAAAAAACAACAGCAAAATAGATGGTCAACCGAAAGCAAAAGCACGTTTTGCTTCCAAAAGACCTAACGGCACAATTAACACGCACCCACAGGAACGTATGCGTGCTGCAAATCAGCAGGAAGAGGAATAGTGTACATGACATCCATTTAACTTCCTACACGAGGTGATAAAGATGAGCTACCGCGATCACTTAGATAGTCGTTCTGAATTATTTAACCATACGTGGACACGTCCAAAACATGCAAAAGCGCAAGTGAATGGACAAACGCAACAAACCCAGTCTCTCATTATATTGGCGAATGAATGTAAAAAACGTCAATTTTAAAATCTCCTATCTCCTTTAACGCCTACCAAAGATGAAAACCAGAGAGATTTTTTTCCTCTCTGGTTTTTATCTTACTATTGATAGACTGCATCCCACCATAAAAACAGTATGTTTTTTCTTCGAGACGTTTAAGTCTACACATTTTGATATCGTATATGCTTCACTCGCTCCTTTCATCATGCGGCTTCTGATTTGGCTGGTTCATTCTGTCTAATCAAATTAGCTTTTAACATTATGCGAAAAAAGCAGTTTCATTCTTGATACCTTTATTTCTTCTTCAGTAATGAAATAGGAATACCCATTTCTTCACTGTCACTTTGTTTATGACCCCAAGCAAATACCCCATTGAAATACGTAATTGTAAAGAATACACCTGGTTCTTCTACTAATTCATACGTTTCGCCAATTTGAAACTTGCTCATATCTGTCATATAAGCATGAGCCATTGCTATTTTTCTCATTAACACGTCGAATTCATTTACAATACCAAGTTGCTCCGCCTTTACAGCCCGCTCTTTTAACATTCCAATTTCTTCTCTTAGTTCATGTGTTGTCATTTCACTGTATCTCTTAGGCATATTCATTCTATTCCCTCATCCCTCTTCACATTTCATTTGTAAAAATCCCTCTATTTCATCAATCGAAAATCCTTTTCGATATAATGCTTGCTTCATCTTATTTTCAAACGTCCAACCATCATATTTCTTATACTTCTCATAATATTTGTTCCCATGATAGTATAACGCTTCTTGTTGTTTGGAATCATCTTTTTCTTCTTTCAATTCTTCTAAACAAATTTGAATCACATCACGCGAAAATCCTTTACGAATGAGCATATCCTCTAACTTTTGTTTCATTTGTAAAAAGGAATGCTTTTGATAAGATCTTTTCTTTTTTTCTATCAACATAAATGCATTATCAACTTGCTTCTCTTTTGGGTATTCTTGTAAACTATGGGTAATAATAACTTCTTGAACACCTTTTCTTAAAAGTTCTTTTCTTATAACAGACGGCCCCTTTTGGTTTACATTACTTTGCGTTCGCACATACAAAACAGCGTACTCTTTATCATTAATATAGCGATCATGTAATAATTTTGAAATCACTTCAGAGATGATGGCTTGTCCCACTTCTTTTTTTCGTAAATATTCTTCTACTTCCTGTTTCGTTCTCATTTGATAAGATAAATAAGAAATAGCTTGCAAATATGCTTTTTGCACTTCCTCATTGTATAAAATATTAGCAATTTCTACTTCATCAATTTCTAAACCTTTTTGCAACCCATGCTTAATTAAAACAGCTTGATTTACACTAAATCCGTATTCCTCGCCTTGTCCCTTATCAATATAAATATTAAATCTTTCTTTTGTTCTCTTTTGTACTTCTATTTTCGTAATGACAGCCATATTTTTCACCTCGCTACTATTTTAACATAGTTATGTCGCAATTTTATTCTTGATGAATATATATAAGAAAGGATTCCTTTTAAAATCATACTTCCTGAAAGTACTGGTTTTATTGGAATACAACTAGCACCCTTTTAAAATTCCAAAGACATACCGCTTATGTTCTCATGCTTAAAAAATAAAGAACCTTCATTCTGACATTCAATCCTATCGCATACAATATAGTACTTCTAACATAGTAAAGATAATGGAAATGAGGTCCCTATGAAAATACTATTCAAGCAAGCCATTGTATACCCAATTACATCTCCAAAGTTGCAAGGGGATGTATTAGTCGTAGAAGACAAAATCGGCGAAGTGAAACCATATATTGAGGCAACCGAAGATATGACCGTCATCGATGCAAGAGCACTTCACCTTTTACCCGGATTTATCGACGTTCATACTCATCTTGGATTATATGACGAAGGAACTGGTTGGGCTGGAAATGATGCCAATGAAACCTCCGAAGTATCAACTCCACATATCCGTTCTTTAGATGGCATACATCCCTTTGATATCGCATTTCACGATGCTGTAAAGGGCGGCATTACAACCGTTCATGTCATGCCTGGGAGTCAAAATATTATTGGTGGCACCACATGCGTGATTAAAACGGCTGGCACTTGCATTGATCATATGGTTATACAAGAGCCAGCAGGATTAAAAATTGCTTTTGGGGAAAATCCAAAGCGTATTCATAGTAATGGTACAAAAGAATCCATTACCCGCATGGGTATTATGGGATTGCTGCGCGAATCTTTCTATGAAGCACAACATTATGACAATGATGCTGATTTTCGGATGCTCCCTATTTTAAAAGCATTGCGCCGGGAAATCCCCGTACGCATTCATGCACATCGCGCGGATGATATTCGTTCTGCTCTTCGTTTTGCGAATGAATTTCACCTCGACTTGCGCATCGAACATTGCACAGAAGGACATTTCATTGCTGATGAACTTGGACAACATCATTTAAAAGTTTCTGTCGGCCCAACACTTACACGTCGTTCAAAAATTGAACTCAAAAATAAATCTTGGGACACATATCACATTCTCGCTCAAAAAGGAGTAGAGGTTTCCATCACAACTGATCACCCTTATACCCCCATTCAATATTTGAATATTTGCGCAGCCCTTGCTGTTAGAGAAGGGTTAGATGAGAAAACAGCCTTAGAAGGCATCACGATTTTACCAGCACGAAACTTACGTTTAGAAAATAAAATTGGGAGCATTGAGTCTGGAAAAGATGCCGATCTTGTTTTATGGACACACCATCCATTTCATTATTTAGCTAAACCTGTTCTGACTATGATTGATGGGAAAATTATTTACAAAAAAAATAAAAAAAACTAGTTTCTTTTTTTGGCTAGATACAGTATGATACGAATATAAATTGAATGAAACCATAATCAATTTGTGTCGTGATTGTTTTTCAAATTGATGAATGGGGAAGGCAAATGGTGCGCCACCAGCATTATAGACTGGTTCTAGTGGGTTCGATTCCCACCCCGAAATTTTTTAAAGTTTGATATAAAAATTTCGAGGGTGGGATGTTTTTTTCGTCATGCTACCCTCGCGTGAGGAGGAATTAGTATGTTAAAAAAACGCGACTTACACGACAGCCACGTTCTATATGAATTAATGGTGGATCCAGCTGTCTTCCCTTTTGTGCGTCAAAAGGCTTCTTCATATGAAGAATTTCTATTTTTAACAAAGCAAACAATTGAAGCGGAAGAGCGTGGGGAATTAATTTCACGAACGATTTTAGATGAATGGGGAAATCCTATCGGTACAATTACTCTATTTGATATTCAAGAAAAAGCTGGATTTCTTGGTACTTGGCTCGGAAAGCCATATCATGGTAAAGGATATAACAAACTTGCTAAAGATGCATTTTTCAGCGAGCTCTTCTATGAACTGGATATTGAAACAATTTTTATGCGCATTCGCAAAGAAAATATTCGCTCTATTAAGGCAGCTGAAAAACTAGAATATGTGAGCTTAGCAAATGAAACAAGAAAAGCTGTTTATGATCAAATTAATATACAAGAGGAAGTATATAATTTATATGAAATCTCGAAAGATCAATATACATTATCTACAATGCGTGATGCTACATTCCAAGATGCACATCATTTAAAAGAAGCATAGATTCATACTCATTTATGATGTATATCACCTCTTATCATTGGAAACGATAGATAATAACTTTATGATACGAGGTGAATGATAATGGATAAGAAAAAGCGTGAAAAAGCAAGAAATACATTATCTAGTACACAAGAGGTTCTTTATCAAAGAGAATTTAAAAGAGCTGATCGTGTAGCCGGTTATCGTCCAAAAGGCGTTTAATAATAAGAAAAGTTTCCTGATTTAACAGGAAGCTTTTTTTGTGGAAAACTTTATCCACAGAATGAATAGAATTGTGAATAAAGCGGAACTTTAATCAATGGGTTTTTCTTCATCTCCCACTAATTATGAGCCCTCACCAATCAGGATGTTACGCGAGCAGTAAGACTCCCCCCTATCTTTCTTGCTTCTCTCTAAATCTTGAGGTGGGAGTTTTACTGCCCTAAAATAGCAGAATCAATTAAGCGGTGATGGAAGCAAATATAGAAATTACTCACACAGAAACCATTTAATTTGTGGATATTTTTTCTGAAAATTGCGGATCATGTGGATATCATTGTTAATATTCTGATTAAACTTGATATTGAAATCGCATTCTTTTTGTGGATAACATAATTAAGAACCCCTCTTTTCTATTTGAAAGAGGGGTTCTTATTACGTGAAAGACTGGGCTAGAGCTGGTGATTTCATTGGCACATGATTCGTCTGTGCATGATTCTCTTCTAAAATTACATCTACAATATGAGCAGCTGGTTCTGGACGATAAATGCTTCCCATTGCTTCTTTCATTTGTAAAAGCTTCCTATCATCCTCTAATAAAGCTTTTGTTTTCTCAAAAATCTCAGCATCTTCACGTATTACAACTGCAGCTCCCTTGCTCTCAAAGTAAATTGCATTTTCGTTTTCTTGCCCCGGTACAGGTTTGTATAAAATGACAGGTACTTGTAAAGCAGCTGCTTCACTTAATGTAATGCCTCCCGGCTTTGTAATCATACAAGAAGTAACACGGAATAATTCGTCAATATTCTCTATATAGCCAAATACTTTTAATGCTTCAGAATTTTGTTCCTGTAGCTTCAATAATTCTTGCTTTAGAGCATCATTTTTCCCACAAACAACAGCTACTTGTAGGTTAGGAACAGACATAAATGACGCGCACAAATCTTTCACGTTCCCTAATACACCATGAGCTCCTGCTACAATAAGTAAAATCTTTTTCTCACGAGATAACTGATATTTATTATATATAAGTTCTGAATTCATGGTTAACTCGAAATTTTTACGAATCGGAATCCCAGTTTCTACAATGCGCTCTGCGGGTACACCGATTTCAATCATTACTTGTTTTACATGATCTGTTGCAACAAAATAACGATCTACTTCACGATGAATCCATATTTTATGCAAACAGAAGTCTGTTAATACATTATAAACAGGAATTGAAAAACCCGTTTGTTTTTTCAGCTCTGGCACAGCAATAATCGGAAACGTATTAATGACTATATCTGGTTTCTCTGTATGCAAAAGTGCTTTCAGACGCTTTCTCCCAAAATTGGCATACCACGATGCAATTTTTTTATCGTAAATTTTCTCTACACCATAATAAAACAAACGATATAACTCTTTACCTATCGTATAGCTTTTTAAATATAGATATTTTGTAATATCCGTTATAACTGGATGTGACTCTCCAAATAAATCACAAACAATCACATCTTCGATTCCTTTTTGATGAAATGCTTGTTCTAATGTTTTTGCTACTTGCACATGACCATTGCCATAATGTGCTGTTAATATTAAAACCTTGGGGTTTTTTATCAAACAAATCCACTCCTAGCTTTTTCGCTTCTCCGTATTGCATATACGACAATAGGAAAAACATTTTCCTAAAAAATTACATATTTGGACCCTAACACTTTCATGTTAGCTATGTACCTGTCGTGGATATGCAAGGCATATAAGATTGACCCCTTAATCCTATTTATGCTCATATCTTTACATTATACTTTCCTATAAGAGCTTTCGCAATAATTTGAAGGTGTTCTACATTCCATAATACGCGCCTTAATACATCTTAATTCTTTTTACTATTTAGATTTCCCTTTACAATTATGTAAATTTCTCTTCTAATCCCTTTACAAAAATATGGATATTCTACTTTCAGTATACTCCTTTATCTATATATACTCTAGCGTTTATTAGAGGAAAAAGAAAAGTCTAATCCAAACTATGGATTAGACCGCTTTTAAAATTTCTTTTGCATGTAAAACACTTTGTTCTGTTGGAGGTTCAACACCTTGAAGGGGATACTTATGTCCAAGTGTTTCCCACTTATATACACCAAGTTTGTGATATGGTAGCACTTCAATCTTTTGTACATTAGACAAACTTTGAATAAACTGAGATAATCTTTGTAAATCTTTCTCGCTATCTGTAACGCCAGGAACTAATACATGTCTTACCCAAATGGATTTCTTTTTATCTGATAAATAACGAGCAAATTGTAAAATATGTTCATTTGGTTTTCCTGTTAATTTTCGATGCTTTTTGGAATCAATATGTTTTAAGTCCAGTAAAACCAAATCTGTGTAATCCATTAAGAGATCTAATTTTCTTTGGAATTCTGGTTCTTCTGAGTAACACCCTCCCGAAGAATCGATTGTTGTATGAATTCCAACTTCCTTACATTTTTTGAATAATTCAATTAGGAAATCTAATTGTAATAATGGTTCTCCACCACTAACTGTAATACCGCCTTCTGAAGCCTCAATAAAGGGAAGGTAACATGTAACATCCTGCATAATTTCATCAACTGTTATTTCTTTTCCTTTACCAATCTCCCATGTATCAGCATTATGACAATATTGGCAACGTAATAAACACCCTTGTGTAAATATGACATAACGAATTCCTGGGCCATCAACAGTACCACAAGACTCTACAGAATGAATTCTTCCTTTTACCATGTTACTTCCTCCTTTATTGAAACAATTTCCCCCGTGCCCTTATTAAGAGATAGGGGGAAATTTTTCTTTACATGCTTTCATGCATTGTACGATTAATTACATCAATTTGTTGTTCACGAGTTAATTTAATAAAGTTAACAGCATAACCAGATACACGAATTGTTAATTGTGGATATTTTTCAGGATGTTCCATTGCATCCAATAATGTTTCACGATTAAATACGTTAATATTTAAGTGATGTCCTTCTTTTACTGCATATCCATCTAACATAGATACTAAGTTACTAACTTGTACCTCTTCTTCTTTACCAAGCGCTTTCGGAATGATGGAGAATGTATTAGAAATACCATCTTGCGCATCTTCGTATGGTAATTTCGCAACAGATAATAGCGATGCTAGTGCACCTTTTGTATCACGTCCATGCATTGGATTTGCCCCTGGTGCGAATGGTTCTCCAGCACGGCGTCCATCTGGAGTATTACCAGTTTTCTTACCATATACCACATTAGATGTAATTGTTAAGATTGACATTGTATGAACAGAATTACGGTATGTTTTATGTTTACGAAGTTTGTTCATAAATGTTTTCACAAGATTTACTGCAATTTCATCAACGCGGTCATCATTGTTACCATATTTCGGGAAGTCACCTTCAATTTCAAAGTCAACCGCGATACCATTTTCATCGCGAATTGGTTTTACTTTTGCATATTTAATTGCACTTAAAGAGTCAGCTACGACAGATAGACCAGCGATCCCTGTTGCCATTGTGCGAAGAACTTCTGTATCATGAAGTGCCATTTCGATACGTTCATAGCTATATTTGTCGTGCATGTAATGAATTACATTTAATGTATTTAAGTAAAGACCCGCTAACCATTCCATTGTCATATCAAATTTATGCATAACTTCATCATAATCTAGTACGTCGGAAGTAATTGGTGCAAATTCTGGCCCTACTTGCACTTTTGATTTTTCGTCTTTCCCACCATTAATAGCGTATAATAAAGCCTTCGCTAAGTTTGCACGAGCTCCGAAGAATTGCATTTGTTTACCAATTTTCATTGCGGATACACAGCAAGCAATACCATAGTCATCGCCATATTCTGGACGCATAATGTCGTCATTTTCATATTGGATTGCAGATGTTTTAATAGACATTTTTGCACAGTAGTTTTTAAATTTCTGTGGTAATTGCTTAGACCAAAGAACTGTTAAGTTTGGCTCTGGCGCAGGTCCTAAATTGTCCAATGTATGCAAGAAACGGAATGAGTTTTTTGTTACTAATGGACGACCGTCAAGTGCAATACCACCGATAGATTCAGTTACCCAAGTTGGATCACCAGAGAATAATTCATTATAATCAGGAGTTCTTGCAAATTTTACAAGACGTAACTTCATAATGAAATGGTCAACAATCTCTTGGGCTTCCTCTTCAGTTAAAGTGCCATTTTCTAAATCTCTTTCAACATAAATATCTAAGAATGTTGAAGTACGTCCAAGACTCATTGCAGCCCCGTTTTGTTCTTTAATTGCTGCAAGATAAGCAAAGTATAACCATTGGAATGCTTCTCGTGCATTTGTCGCTGGTTTTGAAATATCAAAACCGTGAGAAGCTGCCATTTCTTTTAATTCTTGAAGTGCACGAATTTGTTCAGATACTTCTTCACGTAAACGGATAACCTCTTCACTCATTACACTTCCTGTTAGGTTTAAATCCTCTTCTTTCGCTTCAATTAAACGATCTACCCCATATAGTGCTACGCGGCGATAATCACCAATAATACGTCCGCGTCCATATGCGTCTGGAAGACCAGTAATAACACCTGATTTACGAGCTGCTCTCATTTCTGGAGTGTAAGCATCAAATACACCTTGGTTATGAGTTTTGCGCCAATCTCTAAAGATACGACTTAATTCCTCATCCACTTTAAATCCATATGCTTCACAAGATTGCTCTGCCATACGAATACCACCAAATGGTTGTAAAGAACGTTTAAATGGCTGATCTGTTTGAACACCTACTACTTTTTCAAGCTCCTTATTTAAATACCCTGGACCATGTGATGTAATAGAAGAAACAATTTTTGTGTCCATATCAAGAACGCCACCATTTTCACGTTCTTGTTTAGTTAGATCCATTACTTGATCCCAAAGTTTTTTCGTTGCTTCTGTTGCTCCTGCTAAGAAGGATTCGTCCCCGTTGTAAACGTTTACATTATTTAGAATGAAATCGCGAACATCAATCTCAACTTTCCATTTTTCACCTTTAAATTTTTCCCATGCATTTTTTACAGTCTCTAATACTTGAGTCATCCTAATCTCCTCCATTTTTGATTAGTACAGGACTAAGATTTTTTATATAACAGCTTACACATTTAGAATACTACTTTTTTTAAAAAACGAACGAGATAGTTGTGACACATTTGTGAAACGTTGAGCAAACAAATATATAGATAGTGTTAATATTAGTTTAATACTCTTTAAAATTGGCTCTTTCCTTAATTATATTTTTTAGTATCCTTATAAACGAATGCTATTTTGCAGTATAAAAAGTCATCCCCCTTATAAACTGTAATACCCTTATCTCTTATTCTGTTATATTATTTTTATGACAGAATAGACGAAGTGTACCAAATCGGTACACTTCTTGTTTATAATTTTAAACTTTAGGTCTGATGACAAACAGATATCATCACGAATCATCTTTTAATCATTCTCTATTTCACGAAACCACTGAATCGTCTCTTTTAATCCTTGCTCCCATGAAACATTAGGATGGAATTGGCACATTTCTTTTAGCTTTGTAACATCAGGCTTTCGATTCGGAATTTCTTCAAACCCATGTGGATACACCTTTTCAAATGGCACATGAACAATTTTGGAAGATGAATGCGTCAATTGATGAATATCTTGCGCTACTTCTTGAATGCTTTTTTCGTCTTCAGATCCTATATTAATAATTTCTCCATTTACTTTTTCATCCATTGCGGCAATTGTCGCTTCTACCGCATCACTTACATACGTAAAACAACGCGTTTGCTTTCCATCTCCATATACAAGAAGATCATCACCTTGAAGTGCTGCACGAATAAATCGCGGAATCACCCCAGCATATGGACCATCTTTTGCTCTAGGGCCATAAATATTAAAATAACGGACAATTGTTACTGGTAATCCTTGTAGCGCATATCCTAAACACAATGTCTCTTCTAATGTTTTACAAATTGCATAACTCCAACGAATTTTAGATGTTGCCCCATATAACCGATCATCATCTTCCGAAAAGGGTGGCGTTCCTTTTCCATACACTTCAGAAGTGGAGGCAAAAATCACTTTCTTCTTCCCCTTTAATGCTGCTTGTAAAATATTTCTTGTTCCATCAAAATTCGTTTCAATTAATTCAATGCTTTTTTCCATTGTAGTCTTTACACCTAAAATAGCAGCTAAATGAAAGACAACATCATGCTGATTTACCAATTCATGCATTGAATTTTTATCAAGAATACTAATTGGAATAATCGGAATATTTCCTGTTAACTCTTCATGATATTTACTTTTTCCTTTATAAAAATTATCAACAATCGTAACTGGATGACCTCGTTTCACGAGTTCTTCCGCTAAATGTGATCCAATAAATCCTGCTCCACCTGTAATCAAACAACGTTTCTTCATGCACTCACCTTCTTTAGTACACCTCGTGTATCTATTACATGCTTCATTCCTTTACATATATTCCAATCTATATTGGAATGATCTGTTACAATTAGTATGCAATCTGCTTTTTCTAATGTTTTCTTCTTAAGTGGGATAGAATCATATATTTTATCTCCAATTTTCGCAGATGAAATATATGGATCGTGATATTGTACTTTATATCCCTCGTTTACTAACAGCTCGATAATTGGTAATGCTGGAGATTCTCGTAAATCATTTACATCTTTCTTATACGCAATACCAATCAGAAAGACAGTTCCTGGGGGAGCACTTAATTCTTTCACCTGCGTTACAATTTGTTGCGGCATCTTTTCATTAATCATATGAGCTACTTCGATTAATTGACTTGATTGCCCTAGCTGTCTTGCTTTCCACTGAAAATATAAAGGATCAACTGGAATACAATGTCCTCCTATTCCTGGTCCCGGCCAATATGGTGTAAAACCAAATGGTTTTGTCGCCGCAGCTTCAAGAGCCTCCCGAAAATCAATCCCCAACTTTTCACAAAGTATATTTAACTCATTTACTAAGGAAATATTAACTAAACGCTGAATATTTTCAAATAACTTACACATCTCTGCTACTTTTGGGGAACTAACTGGAACGACTGTGTCAAATATCGTGCTATACAATTTTTGGACTTGTTGCTTACATCTTTCTGTTTGACCACTAATGACTTTTGGAATGGTTTGTACTGTATATTGCTGATTCGCTGGATCAATTCGCTCTGGTGAGTATCCAATATAATAATCTTTTCCAACTTCTTTACCTGATTGAGCAATAATCGGAATGATGACCTCTTCCAATGTACCCGGATATGTGGAACTTTCAAAAATGAAGGTTTGTCCTGCTTGAAGGTTTTGTTTTATATAATGAGAGGCTGCAATAAGAGCACTTAAATCAGGTTCTTTTTGTTTATTAATTGGCGTTGGTACCGTAACAATCACATACTCACTATTTTGAAATTCTTCTATCCCTGTATGAGGCGTATAAACTACCAACTGTTTGTTTTGAACCAAATCTTTTAAAACATTCGAGGAAACATCTGGTATATAGCTATCTCCTTTTTCAATTCGTTCTATTTTTCGTTTATCTTTATCTAATCCGACTACGTTATATCCTCTTTCCGCAAAATGTATCGCTAAAGGAAGACCAACATAGCCCAATCCAATGACAGTTATCTTCCTACTATCATTCATTTTTTCTTCTCCTTTCTCTTTTTCCATATTTACCTCGCCATTTATGAAATGAGCGTCGCGAAGTTTTTAAAAATATTATTTAAAAAATAATTTAATGGTCTATTCAAACTGTTTACTAGTTTTCTTCAGTGTTTATTCAATAGACGCATCCTTAACTTTTTTCATTTATATAAAATAATATGGATAATACATCTGTACATCTTAATGTATACAAGTATTACTGATTTTGTGATAGGTAAGTCATACATTTCCGAAAAAATTAGTAGTTTCGTACATAAAGTGCAGCTTTAATCAGCGAAAACTTTCTTCATTCCCGACTGATGAGCTCTCACCAATCGGACTGCCCTAAAATAGAAGGATAAACTCATTACATAGAAAAAAGCAGGTGATGTCTCATCTGCTTTTTTTATTACTTTCATGATGCTTCTGAATCCCCATATCCATATAATCCTTCTGAATATACAAAGAAATACCTCTCTAAACAAACAGAGACTATCTCAAAGATAGCCTCTTACACTTCAATATGCTGCAGCATTGTATACATATCATTATTTACTTTGCCAAATGATTTAATATTATTTTGAATGTTTGATAATAAAACAACATGTATATTTCCGCTTTTGCTAAAGCCATTTAAGCAATTCCAGCCAGGCATAACACCGTGATTCGAATAACTGCCTGGATTCACATACCATCCAAATCCATAATTTTTTCTCACAGGTGTGAACATTTCATTATAACTCTCTTCTGAAATGAGTTTTCCAGAAAATAGTCCTTCATTAAATAAATATAAATCATACGCACTTGTATATATATCACCGCATCCATATAATTGTGACATACTTGGAATAGCAGGTGTTGTCATATTATTATTCACAATCTTATATCCGGTGGAAGGATATCTTGTTTGCTCTAACGCTCTTCCAAATCCTGAGTTTTTCATTCCAATTACATCGAAAATATGTTGCTTAATATATTCTTCTAACGGTTGTCCACTCACTTTTTCAACAATATAAGCAAGGATAGAATAATTAGAGTCAGAATACTCCCATTTCCCCCCCGGATTTGCTAAACGTTTTTGTTCTCCAATTCTTTTCAACAATTCCTCGTGAGAAATATCTTCGCTACCTGCCTCATATTCTGGAATTCCTGACGTATGCGTCAATAGATGTGATAGCTTCAGTCCCTCACCGTGTGGAAAACCAGGAATATATTTCGTGACTATATCTTCTGTTTGCAGTTTGTTTTGATCCTTTAACTGCATAATCGCCGTTGCTACAAATGCTTTTGAAATTGAACCAATATAAAATGTCGTTTCTGAATTATTTGGTATTTTTTTCTCTTGATTCGCTAGGCCATATCCTTTATTCAAAAGTACTTTGCCATTCTTTACAACGACTGCCGTTCCACTAAACCCTTTACTTTGCAAATACTGATCTAACTCAGCATTTTCGTTAATATCTTGCGGAGGCCCTTCAACAGGCTGTTCTGCCGCTTTCACTGTTTGTTCTTGTTGCTTTGGTTGTTGCTCCGTTTTCTTCGATGCTTCTTCTTTCTTGTTCACCTTCGTTGCAACTTTTAACATATTCTCTTTTTTACTATGTGACATTATTTTTGTATATCCAAAATATACAATTAAAAATACTAGACTGAGAATCACGATTCCTCTTATGTACACCATTGGTCTCCGAACTTTCGGATTCACACTATCCTTTTCCTGTTCCATAACTGCTGTTTTCCCCTCATTTTATTCATTTTTTGAAAAAATTAGTCCCATTTTTTCAAAAGGAATGGAAAATCCATTTCATACCATACTTACTGTATCATGCACTACGCTGATTACCAACTGATATGTACAAAAAAGAAAAAGAAATTTTTCAAAAGTAAGATTCACATATAAGAAAGAGGATATCCTCTAAAAGATGCATTTTATCCATCTTTTCGGATATCCTCTTTTCTCTTCAATTTATACGTGTTTTTTCATATCTTCAGCAACTGATTCAACGTTTGTTCCAACGATAACTTGCACACTTGTGTTACTTAATTTCATAACACCTCTCGCACCAGCACGTTTTAACGCTGATTCATTTACTAAGTTTGCATCTTTTACTTGTAGACGGAGACGAGTCGCACAGTTATCAATCACTGTTAAGTTGTCTTTTCCGCCGAGTGCAGTTACATATGCTTCTCCAATCGAACCTGCAACTGGCGCTTCATCATCTGTTGCTAATTCCTCATCATCTTCACGCCCTGGAGTTTTCAAGTTAAATTTCTTAATTAAGAAGTAGAATACAACAAAGTAAATAGCTGCATAAATTAATCCAATTCCTGCTAATAATAATGGTTTTGTTGCAATACCAAAGTTTAAGAAATAATCAATGGCACCAGCACTAAATGAAAAACCATCATGAATGCCAAGTGATGTTGTTACAAATAGTGAAATACCTGTTAATACAGCATGGATACCATATAATACTGGAGATAAGAACATGAACGAGAATTCAATTGGTTCTGTAATACCAGTTAAAAATGAAGTTAGTGCAAGACCCGCTAACATTCCTGTAACCATTTTACGTTTTTCTGGTTTCGCAGCTGCAATCATTGCGAAACATGCTGCTGGTAAACCAAACATCATAACTGGGAAGAAACCAGTCATAAACATACCTGCTGATGGATCTTTCGCAAAGAAACGAGCAATATCACCATGAACAATATCGCCTGCTGCATTTGTAAAGTCACCAAGCACAAACCAGAAGTATGTGTTCATTACATGGTGCAAGCCAATTGGAATCAATAAACGGTTCAATAAACCGAATAAACCAGATCCAATTGAACCTAAGTTGACAATACCATGAGCTACTGCATCAATGCCACTTTGAATTGTTGGCCAAATTTGACCAAATACTAATCCTAAAAGAAGCATAACGACGGATGTAATAATTGGAACAAAGCGTTTTCCTGCAAAGAAACCTAACCATTCTGGCAATTTGATCTTATGGAATTTGTTATATAATAACCCAGCAACAATCCCGGCAATAATCCCACCAAGGATCGCCATATTTATTTTAGGTGTTAACGCTGCTGCTTTTGAAACTTTTGTCATTGTATCCGCTAACTTACTTGGATCAACTGACCCCAATAAGTCTTGAACACTTTTTAATTTATCATTTAGTTCTGCTGTCGAATAACTAACACTTAAAGTATTAGTTGTATTCTTCATAACTAGATAACCAATCGCACCTGCAAGACCTGCAGCACCACTACCATCAACTGACAAACCGATTGCAACGCCAATTGCAAAAATAAGTGCTAAGTTATCAAAAATAGCTGCACCGGCTTGTGCCATAACAGGTATATCAAATACATCTGGTTGCCCTAAACGAAGCAATAATCCTGCTGCTGGCAATACTGCAATTGGAAGCATTAATGCTTTACCAATACGTTGTAAAAACTGTAACATTATGATTCCCCCTATCCAATTTCTGAAATCGTTACCATTATATACATATTTAAGAAAACGCTTTATCTTTTGAAACCATCATAACATACAGTTGTATAGATGTGTAGCTTTATTTTGAAAATTTTATGGACATATTATATCTTCCAAATGATTCTATAAAAAGCAAGTTAAACCACCTAACTTTTACAAATATCCCTATTCTTAGCTTATTTCTTTACTTTAAAGCTGCACAATCCATAAATAGCAAGAGAAAAGATAACTGATTGTATGAAAGTTTTATTTTATCATTCCACCTTTTCATGGTATTATTTATTTCCCACCACACACGGGAATAGTAAACTTAGTTCATTCAAAATAGGAGCGTTGGTATTATGCAGTGTGTTGAAACAAACAACTTAAAACAGTTGTTAGAACAAGTCAAACCATATACAAAAAAAGGGAAACTTGCTACTTATATCCCCGAATTAGGAAATGCAAATCCAGACGATTTAGGAATTGCAATTTACCATAAAGAAACCGAGTATGTTCATGCTGGGAGCTCCCAAATGCTTTTTACCCTTCAAAGTATTTCAAAAGTAATTACACTTGCTCTTGCCCTGTTAGACCGCGGTGAAGAATATGTATTTTCTAAAGTTGGAATGGAGCCAACGGGGGATCCATTCAATTCCATTATTAAATTAGAAACAACAAGCCCTTCTAAACCCCTTAATCCAATGATTAATGCAGGTGCACTAGCAATCACAAGTATGCTGAAAGGAGCGAATAACGAAGAAAAAATAGAACGAATTCTCAATTTCGTACGTGAAATCACGGATAATCCTACTATTCATTATTCTGCAAAAGTTGCTACTTCCGAGCTAGAAACGGCTTATTTAAATCGTTCGCTCTGTTACTACATGAAGCAAAATGGTATTATCGATAACGATATTGAAGAACTAATGGATTTATATACACGCCAATGTGCAATTGAAGTGAATTGTATTGATTTAGCACGCATCGGTTTAATTTTTGCAATGGATGGCTATGATCCCTATAAACAAAAACAAATTATCCCAAAACATATTACGAAAATTTGTAAAACATTTATGGTAACTTGCGGTATGTATAATGAATCTGGAGAGTTTGCCATCCGTGTTGGAATCCCCGCAAAAAGCGGTGTTGCTGGCGGCATTTTCGGCTGTGTCAAAGGAGAAATGGGCATTGGCATTTTCGGGCCAGCATTAGATGAAAACGGAAATAGCATCGCTGGATTTAAAATATTAGAACTGCTATCAGCTCAAGAAGGCTGGAGTATTTTTTAATGACAATGTTCAAAAGAGGTACCTTATTTCTAGTAAAATAAGGTACCTCTTTTTATTATGCATATTTCACTCACTTCTGAATAATATAGTACAACCTAGTGCTATACTTGGTGGAGGTGTAAAAATGAAATTGATATTCCAAATGGCTAAGCAGCCTGTTTTGGAAAAAACAATCCTTCTCTTTATACTTAGTATTGTAGAAAGCTTAAAGCTAAAAGTTGTTTCCCTAGATGAAGCACATCGATACATATTTAATTTAGACGTCCTCGAGTTATTAATGGATCGTAATATTGATGATCAAGTATTAGAACTCATTCATTTCGGAATGAGCCTTGAGGACATTCTTCATGTCCTTCCAGAAGAGCTTGAACAAAGTGTTGAAGAGTTGAAATGGCGCTGTATTCAAGTTCTTAGTGAATACGAAATGTATGAAGAATCCCAACAATTAATCGAAGATATCCGCTAAAAAAGCACCTATATAGGTGCTTTAATGTTTCTTTAAACTATTTTTATACGTTTCAATATTAACAGGTAATTCTTCCTCTTCTAACGTATGCTCATTTACATCCTTATGAATGAATGCTCCTTTAGGCGGCTGATGATCATGCCCTTTTTTCTTATGGTCAAATGCTTTGCCACGTCCCATATCCATCCCCCTTTCTAGTTATGAAATCAATATTAGTATGAAGAAAAAGGTGTCGATATATGCAGTACTTTGGTGTATTCCCAAGGAAATACTCGAATTTTATTTTTCTGTATCCTGTTTACATTAATTGATCAATTCCGATTAAAATCAATAAAATCCCAGCAATGATTGTCGCCCATTTTCCTAAGTATTCTGCAAAAAATCTTTTTCCGATATAAGAAAAAGCGCTAATACAAATAAAACTAAATGCTCCTGAAATAATAGCCGTCCACCAAAGATTTAAATTAGTTACTCCCGCATCAAATCCTCCGGCAATATTATTAATTGACAATGCAACACCTAACACAAGTGCTTCAGAAAAACAAATCGTTTTTGAGCCATCAAAATCAGCATTCTCTGGATTACGTAATATGCCTATCATACTCCTCTCTTTCTCTAATCCTTCTGCTGATTTATTTAATAAGGGCTGGCATAAAACAAAGATTCCAATGCTTCCAAGAACAAGCGCTCCAATTAAATTTGCCATAAAATCTGAAATAAATAATGAAATCCAATTCCCAAATAAACCAGCTAACAAAGTAAAAAGAAATCCGAAAAAAGCGATAATGAAGTTGTTAAACCAAGAAATACGAATATTACGAATCCCGTATGCAATTCCTACACCCGCATTATCTAAATTAGAAGCAATCCCTATTAATAAAATAGAAAATAATCCTGCCGAACTCATCAACATTCACTCCTTCATTGCTATTTTCCATGCATATTATGCAAATATTGAGCAATTGTGCCTGTCAGGTTCATATACTGATAATAAAAACTCAACATTTGTTCAACACTTTCGAAACAAGAAGGAGTGCTAAACTATGTCTACGGAAAATCCGAATGATAAGCTTGGCGCATTACTAAGAAAATTATTAAAAGAACGTAATCTATCTATGCGTCAATTAGGAACACTCACAAATATTGATCCATCAACGATTTCACGAATTATAAGTGGTAAACAACAAGCAAAGCAAAAACACTTACAAAAGTTCGCTGAATGTTTAAAAGTCCCACCACAACTGTTATATGGTGCCCTGCATTCAGCTTCTTCCCCTATCAAAAAAGAAAAAATCGATATGTATAACTCCATTGATACGATTCAAGATACCCTACAGTCATCGAACCTTTTTGATTATGATTACACAACAATACGCGTCAAACAAGAATTGGAAAACTATGAACGGTATGCGCAAACGACAGAAGGACAAATGCGTATTCATGAAAGCTTCTCAACAAAATTAAAGCAAATTGATAGCACAGGTCCCTTTATTGAGCAACTAACAGAAATGTATCAACAATTTTGCAAAGATACGATTTCTGAAACAGAACGTGCTGTAATCGGAAGCGCTTTATTGTATTTTGTTTTATCAACAGACATTATCCCAGATTATATATTTCCTATTGGTTATTTAGATGATGCAATCGCAGTTGAATTAGTCAAAGAAAAGCTAGCTCATTTTCGGAAAGAGCTGTAGAGAATATAATGGAACCTGTGCCAAACTATCATAAAACATGACAGTTTGGAGACAGTTTTTCCATGCTATATCGACCAGACAACAAAATTCGTCACCTTACCTCTATAAACAAGCCTGCAAAAAAAGAGACTGTTTACAATTTTACAGTCTCTTTCACCATTTAAAAATCAACCTTTTCTAAATACAATCCATTCGCATCCGCAAGGCAATTAATCTGATTCCTTTGTTTTGCTTCTAAAATTTGCGGAATTGCTTCAGCATCAAGCTGTCCTAATCCGACTTCAATTAATGCTCCAACAATTTTTCTTACCATATTGTGAAGAAAACCATTTCCGCTCACTCGAATTTGAATAAACCCTTCGCTTTCAAAAACATCGAGCACGTATATTTCCCGAACCATTGATTTCTTTTTTGATTTCGCATTTGAAAAAGCAGTAAAATCATGTGAACCAATGAAATAGTGAGCTGCTTGTTTCATGTTTTCAACATTTAACTTTTTAGGAACATGCATACTGTATTTACGCATAAATGGATTCGTATGTTCCTCATTCCAAATTTTATATAAATATGTTTTTGTCTTTGAGTTGTAGCGAGCGTGAAAACGTTCAGGAACCTGCTCCACCTCCGTGATGCTAATATCGTTTGGTAAGTATTGATTTAAATATTTTTTCACTTTCGTTTCCACTAATTTTTCATCGACCTTAAAGTTCGCTACTTGGTTTAGAGCGTGTACCCCAGCATCTGTTCTGCTACAGCCGATAATTTCAATTTCTTGTCCAATCATTTCTGACAGTACACTTTCAATTTTTCCCTGGATTGTATTATCGTTATTACCAAGACGCTGCCAGCCTTTAAAGCGTCCGCCGTCATATTGAATTGTGAGTTTGTAGTTGTTCATTTTATTCTCCTTATTTTCTAACAAGCCTAACCACATTCTCCACATGTGTGGTCACTAGCAAGTGAACACATTTTACTATCCTCGTCACTTGCTTGTGAACACAAATCTGGATTCGTAATGTCTACGTCTTTTGACTTCTTCGTATTCTTTCTTTTGGGTTTAAACTTACCGCCATCTTGGCTGTCTGTCAACCCTGTCTTATAAATGAATACGAGCTTGTGGGGGTCAATCGTACCGTCTTCTTCGACACCACCCACAATTACTTTTTCTACAATACTTTCAAAAACATAGCGGTCAAATTCATCAAGAACTTGGTTGTTTTGCAACGTCTTTCTAAATTCAGCCCATCTACTACTACCACGCTTTGTCTTATATCCAAGATTTTCAAGCTCTCTACCAATGACACTTCCGCCTGCTCCCTCAATATATCTATTGAAAATATATTTTACGATTACAGCTTCTTCATTGACAGAGATACTTTTATCCTCTGGGTAATAATCATATCCAAGGCAACCTTGAAACCCAACCAGCTCTCCACGGCTCATCTTCATTTTTAAACCCTTTTTAACATTGGCAGATATATTTTCTACTTCTTGTTGTGCCACTGAACTTAGAACTACAAGTAACAATTCACCGTCCATAGTTAAGGTATTGATTTTTTCATCTTCAAAATAAACCGCAATATTCTTTTCTTTCAGCATACGAACGTATTTCAAAGTATCAAGCGTATTCCTAGCAAACCTTGAAATAGACTTGGTTATCACCATATCCAGTTCGCCATTCATACAATCGTTAATTAGCCGTTGAAAATCTGTCCGCTTATCAACTTGTGTTCCTGTGATAGCCTCATCAGCATAAATATCAGCAAATACCCAATCCTTATTCTTCTTGATTAGATTTATATAATAGGTAACTTGTGACTTATAACTGTTTAGCTGGTCTTCGGAATCGGTACTAACACGACAATACGCTCCTACTCTTAATGATTGAAGACTATGGGTTTTGTTTCTGTCTGTTATTGTACGATTCGCTTTAATAATTTCTATTTCTGTCATATACCATCACCTCTCTTTTGTATTCCTTTTATAGTGTTAATCATAATGCGAATAAAGATCCAATTAAAGCAGTAATATTTGCAACAATCCCATAGTCCTTTTTTAGTCGCTGTTCCATCTTCTGATATTCCTTATCGCTTATTAAACCTTTATTGTAAAGCTGTTTTAACATAGCTAATTGCATACTATATTCTAACAACTGCATTTTCATAAATCAGCTCCTTTCATTTCGGTAGTCTTCATACACAGCCAGATGGTCTAGGAAAACCCACAGGAATTTCACCTCTGCTCAAACTCGGAGTAGCTACCCAATGCGGTGAAGCGTTCAAGGTAGGAGTATCATTATGGCAATCTATAAATCATGGCTACTTCAATTTCCAAGATTGAAGATTGTAGGTCAAATAGGTATCGCTCGTTCAAATGAAGTCATGGCGTATTTGCTTACACAGCTTATTACAGATTGAATGTGTCTGGCTATGCTATTCAGTTGTCAAAGAACGAATCGGCGTTTATTTGCCTATCAAGGATCACAATGGCTTGGTGAACTTGATAGAGAAATAATTTTCAAGAGTTCCCCATGCACCAACGCATTTTCTCGATACATGGGTCGGGGATAATTATTAGATCAGCTCAAAATTGAGAATCGCCATAATCAGCTTTGTTTCTAATACTCATTTGATTTCTGGCTCTACATGAATGTAGGGATTGCCAAATTCATCAAACAACGTTTTCTGCGAGAGCTTAATCATGTAATGTTCAAAGTGCTTTAAAATCTGGTTCATAGCCATAACATCACCCTGAACCGCCAACACAATGATTGGGAATGGTAATACGTTCTGCTTATTCTTCATTTGTGTGTTCCTCCATAAATTTCCGTAATTCGTCCAGAGCATTTTCTTTGTGATAATGCACGGTACTTTGAGCAAGATTCATCATTGAATCAATGTCCATTTCTTTCATATCTAGAAAGTACGAAAGCAGGATAATGTCTTGCCGTCTTTTTGAAAGTGATTCAATTGCCTGTGCAATCAGAATATTTTCAATCGGTATCTCGTAATCAAACGCTGTAAAGAAGATACATTCGGCTTCGTAGTTATCGAAGCTACACAACTTCGCTAAATCGTCTGGTGTCAGTGCTTCTAAAGAAACGAAACGGTTTTGCCAGCGTCGATTATCTTCATAAATGGTTCTTGCTTGATTCCGCAGGACTGTTTTACAGAAGCTATCAAATTGATGTTCGATAGTCTTTTCATAATCAGAAGTATTCGCCATAAGATTCACCCCCTTTCCGCTTTGCAAAGGCGAGCTATCCTTTGCTCACTCCTGTCACTGATGGGAAGGGGGAATAATCGAAAAATCCAAAAAATTTCAAAAAAGTACACACTTAAACCTTGTGGTAAAAATGTGTACTTTTTTCTTATATTCAGTTGTATATCTTTTATCTTTAAATTCCACTTGCATAGTAGCCCTCCAACAGCCACTACACATAAGAGAAATTTATACTATTTTGTCCAATCAAAAAAGCCGACAACTTGGAGTATGTTTTAACTTCAAAGTTATCGGCTCTGCTTCTTGGCGTCTGGCTCTTTTATGATTGACATATTAAATTTTTCTATATTGATTAAGCTTTCTTGCTTACATTTCGGGCAGTATAAGGGGAGGTATCTAATCATTGTGTTTTCCCGTATTTTAATACGAGTTTTATTGTGACAAAGTGGACAGAAAATCCATTGTGATTTTTCCATTACATTACCTCGAATTTATATGTTTTTTGTTAAAGCTTTTAGCTTGTTTAACTTTTCTTAGATTTTTAACATCTACAGCCTTTGTTATTCTAATTGCAGTAGAAGTAATTGATAAAATGGCAACTATCGATAAAGTAAGATTCAATATATCAGAATAATTTGTGGGAAATATTCTATGAACTATCACGCCTATGATAGGAAGTATATAGAATATTACAGCGACTAACTTGCCTAGTTTATCAAAGCTGAATACAGCAGTCGCTTGACTTTGTATGCTTATTACATAAGAGGTGATTAAAAACTCAATAAATTTTGAAGTAATTAAAAATATTGACCATAAAGAAAATACTTTTAAAAATATCAAAGTAGAATAAGAGGTTATCATAAAGAAAAAGTCGCACATGACATCTAATTTGGCCCCATAGCTTGTTTCCAAATTATATTTTCTTGCTAGCTTTCCATCAAAATAATCCGAAAATGCAATTATGGTAAACATCAAGATGATTTTCCTAATAGAATACTTATCGTGTAATAAAACACTACACAAAATTATAGAAATAGGAATACGAATTAGTGTTAAGGAATTTATTATCCATTTATTTTTCATATATCTCCTTTTTAACCTAATTGTTGGTCTTTTAAAATTTACACTTTTCATTTCAATTCATACATTTGTTTTAAAAATTCTTCTTGTGAATCACAAATAATAAATTGTTTATCTAAGCGTCCCACAAATTTATCAGTCAGTTCAGGACAGCTTCTGGAGCATTTTCCTATACAACCTACTTTAACTTTATAATTTAGTTCTTTCCCATAAATTTTAATTTTATCTACATCTAAATTAGAACATCTTTTACATACTTTGATTTTTTTCATAAATATTCTCCTTAATTATTAATAATTTGCATTTTTCTATTTCGCAAGTGAATGAACAAAACAAAGTATTCATTCACTTTTGGTAAAAAAAATTAGGGAAGCAAATATACTTTCCCATTTTTATTGTAATAAACCTTTTATGAAGTACCTTACCATTATCTTTAAAGATTCTGCGTAATTTACGAAGTCATTATTAGTGATATTACAATCAATAAAATATATCAATTCATAAACGTTTAACATATTATCTATTGTTTGGGTGTCATAGTCATCTTTCAATCGTTCTTTTATTGTTTTAAGTAAAAATTGATGAAAAGTATTGTCAAGTTTCCCCTTTTTTGATGAATAGTAATTATGTAATGTATTTGAGATATCTGGATTATTCCATTCTGCAAGAATTTTATTTGATAAGATTACCTCTATAGAATAATCAAATATTTTATCGACTATATTTGTAGGTTCATCATTCCAATTAACTGTTTCGATTAGTTGATTTCTAATTTTTTCATTTTCAATTATATAGATTTGTAAAAAAAGTTCTTCTTTTGATTGATAATACTTATAAAAAGAACCAACTGCAATACCAGCATGTTGAGCAACTTCACTTATATTTGTTTTCTTGTATCCATTTTTTTGAAAAATCTCATAAGCAGCTTTATCTATTTGTTCCTTCTTATTTTTCAAGACAATACCACCTCCCGATATGAATGAATAATATTTTCTGTTCATTCAAATTATAGGTGTTGCTCTTTGAATTGTCAAGAGTAGCGTAGACTATCGTTGTTAGCTTAATAAAATAATCACCAATTTAAAACTTATAATTATTATTTTAGAATCTTCCAATTTTCATCTTTCTCTAAAACTAATTCAAATTGTGAGAACTGAGTTACTTTGGTTTCTATCCAGTAGTAATCGTCAAGGTAAAGACCTTGTACGGTAGCTTTTCCGTCTTTGATAGTGACTTCTTTCATCACTTTATCATCAGAAACACGGCGTAATTCATAAACCGCACCATCTAACTTCGCACCGCCCTGTGGCTTTGAACCTGCTTTGGAATCCTCTTTGATTAAAGTGGAATTTCCTTTTTGTTCCTGTTCTTCTTGTGCAATAGTGGCAGACGTGATTTCCACGGTTTGAACAGCATACTTCAATTCAAATGGAATCTTATTCTTGTTTAGCAGATAACCGCTAGGAGCTTTGAATTCCAAAGCATAGTATTTGCCTAATTTCAATGGAGAAGAAGTCGCTTTTCCATATACATCAGTTGTCATAGAGGTTACTTTTGTGCCATCTTCTTTATAGATGTCATAAACCGCACCCTGTAAAGAGTAATATTTGTTTAACATGGTAGAACCAAACTCTTTACCAGTCTTAGTCAATAACACCTGTCCAAGCTGTTCCTTGTTGTTTAGCGTTACATACACGGTAGTATTTGGTTTGATAACAACTTTCTTGATTTCGCCTTTGTTGAAATAGCAGTTCGGAGCAGTCACTTCGGTTACAGTAATAGTCGTTCCCTCTGGAATATCATTGATAGTTGCCAACCCATTTGAATCTGTTACTATCTCTTTAGACGTGCCGTTATATTCAAACTTCAATTTGGCACTAGGTAAAGGCTTGCCAGTTTCTTCATCAATCTTTATAGCTTGGATATTTCCCAGCTTGATAACGTCAACGTTGACCGTAGCTTGTTTTGAGCTTTCCAAATGGAACTCAACCATCGACTGTTCACGAGATTTCTTGTAAACAATCGAAGTACCGACTTCATTTTGAGGTACTTTACGGAATGTGATTGCACCGTCATTGGAATTGGCACTTGATGTAATCTTTAGTGAATTTCCGTTATGTGTAGCAGAAGCATTGGTATTGTTGGATTCCATAGTCATGTCACGTAGGACACCATTTGAATCTGTCAATGTGATACTATCCCCAACTGTTACCGCTACAGACTGACCGTTAAATGATGGTAAGGTATCATGTTTATTTACCAATGCCATAATTTCAGCTTTTCGCTGATGGTAATTAGGAATCGTAGATGATTGGTATTGGTCGCCTAATTGTTCCCATATCATGACTTGGGTTACAGCGTAATCATAGTGGGTTTTACCAGTAGCAGTATAACCGTAGTAGGCAATCTTAGATAATAAATCTTTTTTTGCACTGACATAGGCTTCTGGAACGAATCCCTCGCCACTATTGGCAGGCACACCTGATTCAATACAGAATACTTTTTTGCCGTCCATTTTTAGTACATATACGTTATGGGTAATTGTATAACCAGTGTTAGGGCTAACACTAGTATAGGAGTAGCCTGTCTGTTCATCTAAAGCCATAGAACTGGCTTGAACAGGTAATGCATTTGAGAATAATGTTCCGCATAGGATCACTAAGACCATGACGAAACTTAATACTTTTTGTGGTACTCTTGATTTTGTTTTCATACTCATTTCCTTTCATTGTTTTTCTCTTTTAATTTTGGGTACAAAAAAAGACGCTTCCTTTTACAGAAACGCCTTATTCCAGCGAGTAAATAGATACTATCTACTCTAATATTTAGTTTTCATTTGTTTTGTTCCCACTTACTAGGTCTATGACTACCGACACATTGATGTAGTCTCGAATCTCCTTATTTCGTATTTTATCCCCCTCACCAGTGAAGACGATATGCTTGTAAAACTGCCTAAAATTAAGGATTTCTAGCCTTAGCGTCGTTGTAGCAACACTATTGTCTCGACGTGTGCTGTATGCGGGAACATGTCCACTGGCTGTACATATTCCACTTCATAGCTCTTCATTAATGTTTTTACATCGCGTGCTAGTGAAGATGGATTACAAGAAACGTATACAACTGTTTTTGGTTGTACTTTTAAAATGGTTTCAAGCAATTTATCATCACAACCTGTACGTGGTGGATCCACCACGATTACATCTGGGTGCCAGCCTTCTTTTACCCATTTCGGTAACCATTGTTCAGCTTTCCCTGCTTCATATTTCGTATTTGTAAATCCGTGGCGTTTTGCATTTTTTCGTGCATCTGCAATTGCTTCTGGAATGACATCCATACCGCGCACTTCCGCTGCATCGTTTGCAAGCCACAGTCCGATCGTACCAACGCCACAATACGCATCTACAATTTTTTCTTTTCCTGTTAATGCTGCTGCTTTTTTCGCTTCATTGTAAAGAACAACAGTCTGCTCTGGATTCAATTGGAAAAAGGCACGCGCTGATAATTCAAATGATAAATCGCCGAGCGTTTCTTGAATGACTTCTTTCCCAGCTAAGTGGAACGTCTTATCCCCAAAAATAACAGATGTTTTACGTCCATTTACATTTTGCATAATAGATTTCACAGCTGGCATTTGTTTTTGTACTTCTGCAATAAACTGCTCTTTATTTGGAAATTCGTCTTTTGCCGTAATTAACGTAATTTGCACTTCTCCTGTTTGGACTGCTACACGTGTAACAATTGTACGGATAAGCCCTTTCCCTTTCCGCTCATTATAAATAGAAATGTTTAGCTTCTCTAAAATACGTCTAACGACTTTCGTCGCTTCGTTTGTTGCTTTATGTTGAATCATACAATGCGCAATATCAATTAGACGATGTGAATTTTGCTCATATAATCCTGTAATAACTTTTTCGTCTTTTCTTCCTACTTGTAATTGACTTTTATTACGATAGTGCCATGGGTCTTTCATACCAAGCGTCGGGCGAATCTTCTCTTCCAAACTATTCTTCATATACTTTTGAAATGCTTGTACAACGATATCACGCTTCTGATTTAATTGCTCCTCATAATCTAAATGCTGGAGCTGACAACCACCGCATTTATCATATACTGGACACGGAGCTTTCACGCGATGTGGGGAAACTTTACGAATGTTTTTCACTTTTGCTTCCGCAAAACCGCGTTGAATTTTCGTTGTCTCTGCAACCACTTCTTCACCTGGTAATGCTCCTGGAATAAAGACAACTTGTCTCTTAAAATAACCAACGCCCTCTCCGTTAATCCCAAGACGCTTAATGGTCACTGGAAACGTTTGGCCAACTTGCAATTTGCTTTCATGTTGCTTTTGCACGATTATTACACCTCTACTCTATACTTTTCCATAAATATAACGCTGCATAACTACAGTATGGTTCACACTCTTGTTTTATTTGTTCTAAAAGTGCATCATCTGGCTTATTGTCTAATTGAAATAATCTTTGTAGTGCACGCTGAATTCCGATATCTGTTTTGGGAAACATATTTCGGCGCCCAAGTCCAAATAATAAAAAATTTTGCACTGTCCATGCTCCAATGCCTCGTACTGGTAACAATTGTGCAGAAATTTCTTCCTCTGTTTGTTTTTCTAACTTTGACAAATTAAGCTTACCTTCCACAATCTGTTTTGCTAATCCGATCATATACTCCGCTTTTCGTTGACTAAACTTTTGTCCTCTAAGTTCTTCTATTGAAATCTTTGCTACTCTTTCTGGCGTTGGAAAAAAGAAAACGTCATTCTTCTCTGTTCCATATGTCTTTACAAATTGTTCCGTAAGAACAGTAGCAAACTTTAAATTAACTTGTTGGTGAATGATACATCGAAGCAGACAAGCAAAATAATCAAATTCTAAAATAAGCGGTGTATACGCATATGTTTCAAAAAGTGGATGTAGTGATGTGTTTTGAAAATGGTCTTGTATCTTTTGCAAAGATTCATTCCACTGGAAAATAGTATAAATCCGTTCCATAACTTGTTCGCGCTGACCTGTCTCGCTCGAAATCCAAAATTGTGGTTTCTCGATTGTTCCTAGCCCTTGTATGCGAACAACAATTTGTTCTCCATTTATAAACAGTGGAACATACACGATTTTCTCATCTAATTGAACACGATGTAATGGATCAAAAGATAAGCGCCTTAATACTTCTTCAAAATGGTACGGACTCTTTAACGTAACATGTTCACTCCACATACGTTTCCCCATCCTTTTTACACATCATTATAGCATGAGAAAACCGCAAGCATACATGCTTACGGTTGATTGCGTTTTACTAAATCATCTAGACTTTTAAAATGATACCCTTTCTCTCGTAAATCATCAATGATTTTCGCAAGGGCTTCTGCATTATCTTTTGATACGGCATGTAATAAAATAATCGCACCTGGATGAACCATATTCATCACATTATCATATGCATATTGCCATCCTCTTTGCTCGTCTACTTTCCAATCAATAAAAGCAAGTGACCAAAATACATTGTAATACCCCATTTCTTTTGCAAGCGCCAATGTGCGTTCACTGAAAATACCGCGCGGAGGACGTAAATATTTTACTTCCTTTTGCTTTGTTACTTTTTTAATTTCATCTGTTACACTTTGTAGCTCTTCTTTTAACTTTGCATCATTGACGGTTGTAAGATCCGGATGTGTTTGTGAATGGTTACCAATAATATGTCCTTCATTTACCATTCGCTTTAATAAATCTTTTTGCCCTTTCACATAATGTCCTGTTACAAAAAATGTCGCTGGTACTTTCTTTTCTTTTAATACATCTAAAATTTTTTCAGTATATCCATTTTCATAGCCATTATCAAATGTTAAATATATATCTTTTTTAGTCGTATCGCCTAAATAAAAGCCACCATTATTACGAAGTAAATCCATAAACTTTTTCCCCGCATCCGGCGGAGTCTCGCTTTTAGCTCGCGGGATTCCCCAATGATTCGCCTCATTCGTATAAGCAAAAGCAAACTTCGGTACAAATGCCATTATAATCATTAAAATGAGACCTATATATAAATATCTAAACTTCATACATACTCCCCTTTCCATATGTCATCGTATCGATAGTTTCTGTTTTTAATCTTCCTTTCATGCTGAGCATATTTTTCTACATATACCAAAAAATGCATCTCCAGTAACTCGAGATGCATTTTTTTCTTTCTTTATTTAAATACCGGTTCTTTGAACTCCGCCAACTTTTCAAGTGATGTTTTATCCACGTCAGCATGCAAGCTATTACCATGAGAATCCATTGTTACAACTGCTTTAAAACCATCAATGCGTAAATGCCACATTGCTTCTGGAATACCAAACTGTAGAAAATCTACATCTTTTACTTCTTTAATACATTCGGCATAATACTGCGCAGCACCGCCAATTGCATTTAAATAGACACCGCCATGTTCTTTCAGTGCAGCTAATGTCTTTGCACCCATACCACCTTTACCAATGACTGCACGGATACCGAATTTCTTCATAATATCTCCTTGATATGGTTCTTCACGGATACTTGTTGTTGGGCCTGCCGCTTTAATTTTCCAGTTCTCATTTTCATCTTTCACTACAACTGGCCCACAATGATAGATGATTTGACCATTTAAATCTACAGGGCAGTCATGATCCATTAAATGTTTATGAATCGCATCACGACCTGTGTACATCATACCGTTAATTGTTACAACATCCCCAACGCGCAGTTCACGAATTTGTTCTTCTGTAATTGGGGCTTGTAATACGATTTCACGTTGTTCTTGTTTTTCTTGTACAACCTCTTGTTGAAGCGTATCTTCTCCTTCTTGATATAACCACTCGATAATTTCACCTGTTGCTGGGTGAAGTGTTACACCAAGACGGCGATATGCCCAACAATTATATGCTACAGACACATAGAAGCTCGCTGGCAAACGATTGTATACTCCAATTTTACAACCAAGTAAAGTCGTTTCTCCACCAAATCCCATTGTACCAATCCCAAGTTTATTAGCATTCTCTAATACATATTCTTCTAATTTCTGCAATTCTGGAATTGGATTCACATCATCTAATGGACGGAATAATTGATTTTTAGCTAATTCATATCCCGACGTGCGGTCTCCCCCGATACCGACACCAATTACACCTGCACTACATCCTTGTCCTTGTGCTTGATATACCGCATGAAGAAGACATTTACGAATCCCTTCTAAATCACGTCCTGCTCGTCTAAGCCCTTCTAGTTCGCAAGGCAAGCTATATTGAATATTTTTATTTTCACAGCCGCCTCCTTTTAAAATTAAACGAGCATCGATATAATCTTTTTCCCACTGTTCAAATTTGATAACAGGTGTTCCGGGCCCTAAGTTGTTTCCACTGTTGTCTCCAAAAAGGGAATCGACAGAGTTCGGACGTAATTTTCCATCCTTGGTCGCCTGCTCAAGCGCACTATAGATAGCTTCTTTCATTTTTAATTGATTCACACCAACTGGTGTATAGATTTTAAATGTTGGCATCCCTGTATCTTGGCAAATTGGCGAAATGTTGTCATCTGCCATTTTAATATTCTTTGTAATTGTGCCAAGTGCCATCGCGGAACGAGTCCCTGCATTCTCTCGTTCCTTTGCTTGTTGAATTGCACGACGAACATCCTTTGGTAAATTCGTCGACGTTTCAACAATAAGTTGATACATGCTTTCTTGAAGCTTTTCCATTGTTACTTCCCCCTCAATTGTGAACGCTACCAAAACGTCGTTAGATGAAAACTTCATTCTATCCTTCCTTGTTTGTATGTCTATCATCTGAAAGTAAAATGAAATTTTTCACAACTTGATTATACCCTTTTTTTTATATTCATTCTATTTGATAAAACAAATTCTCTCTGGTTTCTAAAATGATAAAGTACAACTTTAATCAGTAAGAGGGGCTTCACTCCCCACTGATTATGAGCCTTCACCAACTTGAACTTCTATAAAAGAAAAAATGACCTCCAACATATCATTGGTGGTCACTTTCATATATTATTAATCTTTTTTAAATTGCTCACATTTTAGTTCTAATTCATCTAACATTGCAAGAAGACGATCTACATCTTCTAATTCCACTTCTTCTGGTTCAATTGAATCGATTACTTCAATGAACATATTTAAACGTTCTTTTAAATATACTAATTGCGAATCTTTATCATGAATTGCTTTTCCCACGAAAGCACTCTCCTTTTTATTCGAGTTGTTTTCATTATACCGCAAAAATGATTGACATGAACATGCCTTTTTATCAATTTTTGTACATAATATTATTCTATACAAATGAACATATAAAAAATTTTCTTATTTTTTAACACGTCTTAAGTAACTCTACAATTTTTTGTTATGAAAAGTTTCACTTTATAAAATGTCTATATTCTTCTATTATAGAGAATGGACAAATTGTTATTCCAATAGTCAAAGGAGTATTTCATATGAGTATATCACAAACAATGAAGCCGATTACTCCTTCTTACGATCCATGGGAAGCGTATATGGACCTTGAAGAGTACGGCAAATTACTATTAACAAACGTTGAGTTTACAACGACAACGTTATGCAATATGCGCTGTGAACATTGCGCTGTTGGGTACACACTGCAACCTAAAGATCCAAATCCGCTTCCAATGGAGCTTTTATTAAAACGATTAGATGAGGTGCCTCATTTACGTTCTCTAAGCATCACTGGTGGAGAACCTATGATGTCAAAAAAATCCGTCGACAACTATGTAACACCACTCTTAAAATATGCCCATGAACGAGGCGTTCGCACTCAAATTAATTCAAACCTAACTATAGATTTAGCCCGTTACGAACAAATTATTCCTTATTTAGATGTGTTGCATATTTCACATAACTGGGGAACGATTGATGATTTCGTTGAAGGTGGTTTTGCAATGATGGCCCGCAAACCTACTTATGAACAACGTGCAAAACTGTTTGAGCGCATGATTACAAATAGTAAAGCTTTATCAGATGCCGGTGTTATCGTTTCCGCAGAAACAATGTTAAATAAACGTACATTACCACATATTGAAAACATTCATCGTCAAATTGTTGGAGAAATGGGATGTAAGCGTCATGAAATACATCCAATGTATCCAAGTGACTTTGCTAGCAATCTTGAAATTCTAACAAAAGCTGAAATCCGAAGCGCAATTGAACATCTATTAGCTATTCGGGATGAAAACGTATGGATGTTATTCGGAACGCTACCATTTTATGCATGTAGCGATGATGAACGTGATTTAGCTACTCTAAAAAAACTGCATGAGAGCAAAAATGTAACTGTTCGTAATGATCCAGATGGCCGCTCCCGCTTAAATGTAAATATCTTTGATGGCAATATTATCGTTACTGATTTTGGCGATATTCCCGTTCTCGGCAATGTACAAACAAATACATTACAAGAAGCATACGACAAATGGTACAGTTCCAAAACAGCAAAATCATTAAGCTGCCATTGTCCAGCTGTAAAATGCCTTGGTCCAAATATTCTTGTCAAAAATAGTTACTATCAAAATGAAGATTTCTTAACAAAAAAAGCGAAGATTACATTGTAAGAAAAACGTCAGCTTCCTATAGCTGACGTTTTTTCTATTGCGGATGTGGTGATGGGATGAATTTAAAGGATAAATAATCTTGAATTGGAATAGCGGCTCCAATTCCTTGTGATGTTACATTTTTAACAACCAATCTCTTTTGATTGCCCTTCAAAACAAGATATACCTCACCAAACGTAACTTTTCCTTTTTCATTTACCGCTGGCACATACGCATATAAATATCCCATTTGTTTCGGACTAATTTTGTACACTCGTTCATGATGAGTTCCATATCCAATTGTGGTTTTAAAAGAAAGAGGCAATTGAACTTTTTCAGAAGCCTTTAACAACATCATAGCTTTCACATCTGCCGCATCTTTAATAGGCGATGTTAGATTTCCTTCTATCGTTTTTTGAATCTCTTGCTTATAGCGAAGCGGATGCACCGCCTCTACTCCTCTATTATCATACACGTTACGATTTACTTGTTTATATTCCCAATTCATTGTTGTATCTGTTGATTCATAATGTAATGGCCACTGTCCTAAATAAATTTTTGCTTTATATCCGATTGCAAGTGGTGCATTTGAAATTGAAGTTTCATTTAACATCCGAATTAAATCTGGATTTTCAATTTTAATACTTGATGTTTTTAACAATTCTTGCGCAAGCTTACTTGGTTGCAAACGTGGTAAATCTTGTGTTTCATTTGAATACGTATTATCTTTTGAAATATTTAAAACAGATGATGGCATCTTAACTTGCAACGTCGTCTTGGCAAGACTATTACAAGGAAATAATAATATTAGTGTGGCTATTGTTAAAAGCCATATACTGTACACTCTTTTCACCTGTCTGACTCCTTCCTAATTAACAGCATCAAAATGATTTACTTTATTTATTCTTTTCTCTCTTCCTCATTGTTATCCGCCTTTCTTCACAACAAGTAAAAACCAATTCCCATAATAAAATAAGCAGCTAATAAAGTGCCTCCTTCAAACCAATTTGTATCCCCATCATTGGAAATTGCAATGGTTAAAAATACAGCTGTAATCATAGAGATGAGTTCTGGCACTGTAAATACTAATGGCATTTTTATCGTGAAGAACATTGAAAGTAGCACGAGTACAGGAGCAACAAACATGGCAATCTGTAAAGTAGAACCAATCGCTATTTCAACAGCGATATCTACCTTATTTTTATATGCCATAATAATCGCCGAAGCATGTTCAGCAGCATTCCCAACAATGGCAACGATAATAACCCCAATAAATAATTCTGACCACCCAAAAGATTTTGCGACTGTTTCAAATGTATGCACAAGTGCTTCTGAAACGTAAGCAACTGCCACTGTTGAAATTGCTAAAATAAGCAATGCTTTTCCTTTTGACCATTCCGGTTCTTCTTCATGTTTTGCATCATCACTGCTATGCTGATATACACCGCGATGTGTAACCAATTTAAAAAACAGAGCTGCTAAATACATAATGATCATAATAATGGAAACGCCAATACTTAATTGATGTGTCTTTTCAATGTCCATTTTCATTGAAAAGACTTCTGGAATAACGAAAGCAACAACGACTGCAAATATTAATAATGCTGAATTATGCCTTGCATCATACACATTGAAACTTTGTCTTTTATATTTCAGTCCCCCCACAAAAAAAGAAAGACCTCCTACTAATAATAAATTTCCAAGAACAGACCCTGTTAATGAGGCTAATACAACTTCTATCAGTCCTGCTCGTAAAGCAAAAATAGAAATAATAAGTTCTACTGCATTTCCAAAAGTTGCATTCAATAGCCCTCCAATTCTTGGACCTGATACAATTGCTAAACTTTCAGTTGCCCTTCCCATAAAAGCAGCTAAAGCAACAATTGTTAAACAATAGACAGCAAACATAATTGTTTGTGGCCAGTGCATTGTTTTTCCTAAAATTGAAAGCGGTACCCCAACAATTGTCAATATAAGAAAAATTTTATTAAACATCCTGTTCACCCTTCCATCATATATCCTCACTATTTATTAGTATTCTCCTAACTGGTTCTATTTCATCACAATTCCATTTAAAAAAAGCTTGTTTTGTCGAAAACTTTGGTAAAAAAAGATAAAAAAGCTGGAACTTTCTAAAGATTCTGTTATATAATAAATATTAACTTAAATAAGCTGTATTAAAACAGTTTAGGAGGAGAACAAAATATGAAAAGAGAAGAACGGAAAAATATGATTGAATTTATTGAAAAGAAAAAAGGAATCGAACGTACAGACCTGCTGTTTATGACAGATGAGGAAGTAGAGCACATTTATAATGTAACGTACTTTTTGTACGAAGAAATTGTAGAATAATACGAAGAAAAACCCACCTTAAAAGTAATAAAGTGGATTTTTCTTTTCCTATCTTATTATATATGAGAATGATTTTCATGTATAATACTAAAAGATGGGAGGAGTTTTACTATGAGTTCATGGTTATTATTCGCACTATTATCAGCAATTGCTGCAGCTCTCGTATCTATATTCGGGAAAATCGGTTTAGATGGCATTGATGCAAATGTCGCAACAACCATCCGCTCAATCATTATGGCATTATTTATGATCGGAGTTATTATCGTACAAGGAAAATTCCAAAACATTGGAGATGTTCTCCTTAATAAAAAAGCACTGCTATTCATCACATTAAGTGGTATTGCAGGTGCTTCATCATGGCTATTCTATTTTCTTGCCTTAAAAACAGGGAAAGTTTCGCAAGTAGGTCCTGTTGACAAATTGAGTGTAGTCATCTCAATTCTCCTAGCGATGATCATTCTAGGTGAAAAAATAAATCTCATGACCGGAATCGGTGTTATATGTATTACAACTGGTGTCTTATTCATCGCTTTTAGCTAAAGAACCGCTTATCATGAGCGGTTTCTTCTTCTTTTTAAATAAAAGCAAACTGCAATTGTTATTAGTCCTGAAATAATTAATATCCAAATTCCATAATGATGTAAGCTATATTCAACAAAACGCCACTTCTCTCCCAATTTCCAACCAAGTCCGATAAAAACACTAATCCAAATAAGCGCACCACTATATGCATATAAACAAAAGCGCCATACAGTTAGATTGGACACTCCAGCAAAATACGCTGTTAAATGACGCACTCCTGGAATAAAGTATCCTACCAGTAAAAGAAATGGACCATATTTTTCAAACAAAATATGTGTTTTTTCAATTTGTTTTTCCTTAATTCGAATCTTAGGACCATATTTTTTCAATACAGGTAAGCCGAGCTTTAAACCTAATAAATAACTTAATGTAATTCCAAGCATCGCACCTGCCATCCCACTTAAAAACGCTGCCGGTCCTGACATAACACCCTTTGAAATGTTATACCCAATAAAGGTTAAGAGAAATTCATCTGGTATCGGCAGCCCGACAATTCCACCAGCTAAAGCGATAATAATCCCAAAATATCCGTATTGTGTGATTAATTCAGCAATATGTTGTTCCATTCGGATGACACATCCCATGTACAATCGTTATTCCATATTATGCCCTTTCTCATTTTGTAGCAAACATGGTATACATATTCACTATACATGTTTTTTATAATGAACTCTACTCCTATTCTTTCATTTTTCATATACATCTCATTTTGTAAAGTCATTAAAAAATAAAAATTCATAAACGATTTTTTTTGTTACAATAGAAAGAAAGTTACTGTTAGCATCGGTTTCACTCTTCAGAAAAATGATATAACTGAAAAAATATATTTTGGTCGATAAAATGCAAATTCTATCCATTAAATGAAAATGCACCCTTTTTACATAACAAATCATTTTTCTAATTTATATAGGGGGAAATAACATGACCACAGAAAAACAATTCATTCAAAAGATATATTATGAAACATTTTTAACAGAACAAGCCTCCACTGATGCCCAAAAAATTCTTGGAGAAGCATACATAAATGAATCCCAAAACGAATTTGCCAACATATCAAATATTCGCTTTGCACAAGGTGAAGTTTATTTTCATCATAAAGACTTTGAAGCTGCTATTTTTAAATGGGAAAAAGTAAATAATGAACTTTCTTTCTGGGCAAAGAAAAATATAGGTGATGCTTATTTTGAATTAGGTTTCCTTTCCACAGCAGAAGAAATTTATACTTCTATTAAAACGGAAGATATAACACTTACAATGGAAGTTGCTTTACAACTCTTTTCTCTTTATCTTGAACAAAATCGATTAGGTTTGGCTTTTAAAACGATTAATGAAGCTGTTTCATTCCAGCCTGATTATCCTAATATTACTACAATCGCTCGCTCCTTCTATGAAAAACAAGAAGATTGGAACAACGCAATTGAACTTGCAGTACATGAAGGGATTCGAACCAAATCTTTACATTGGTTTGATATTTTGATTCATTATATCAATCTAGGTTTCACAAAAAATATGAAACCAGAATATTTTTATGAAGCATTAAAAACCTTATATACAGTTGATCAAGCACAATTTAAAGAACTCATTTCAGCACTGTGGAATAGCTACCGAGAAGAACCAAACTATTTAACATGGATCCAAACAGTGAATCATTTATTCTGCCATTTAGAAGTAGGTCCTTCCGAGGACTGGAATGAAATTTCTATCCTTTATCAAGAAACATATTGTAAGTTAATTACAGGCCAGCACTTCATGCATGAATTACAAGGAATCATTCCAGATTTATTAACAAATTGGTTCAGTATTACCAAAAAGGAAAATTCTTTATTTGTTTCCGCTGCGGTATTAGCTTGGGATGAAGTCGCTCCTAAAACTTTAGATTCACTTCTTGTAAAAAGTGCTAAAGCTATTCTGTCTCATTTAGAGGCTAATGAAGAAATGAATATAGATAATATTTCTACACTATTTGAAACAATTGCTACATGGGCAGAAAACAATGATGTAGATTTACCACATCAATTCACATTACTTGTTCGCGGTCTTTCTAATTTACAAGTAAAACAATTTCTGATAGCCGGAACGAGCAACCTCGATACATCGTTATTTATGAATTCAATACTAGGGGAAGACATATTAGGGGATTACCAGTCGGTTCCTATCATTTTTAAAGACAATGTTCAAACGGAAATAAACGAATTTACAGATTTAACAATTCGAAGTGTTTCGGACGTGAATACATTTCAAAATATGATGATGACACCTTCTCAAGAAGAAACGAGAAAGAACTGTGTCGAGTTCAAACTACCATGTAGATTTTTAAGAAAAAATAAATTCTCATTCATTGTTACACCTAACTTTAAACAAGCGTTACATATGAAGGATACGGCTCTTGAATATTTGCAAGCAACCGATAGTCTTATTTATATTATCAATACATCTTCACCATTATCGGATGAAGAACTCGATACATTGGTATATATGCAAGAGCAAATGCCTAATTTACAAATTCAATTTATACGAAATAAACTAGATTCAAATATTCATGCAGAGACAGCACAGCAAATGATTAATGAAATTGAAAATAAGATACATGCGCACTTCCCATCGGCACAAATCTTTCCTTATTCACCGCTACAAGAAAATAGTCAGGAATTAAGCGATGTAACTGATTCTATTCTTGCAAATATCGCTAAGAGAGATATAACTCAAGAACGCATAGAAAAACTGTTATGGTTTATTCATAAGACCATTACATATCTCATAAACGAACGTGTCGAGCTAGAAAATACATTAGAAAAATCAATTCGTTGGAATAAGCATATTTTAGTAAAATTAAATGGTTTTCTGAATAATCTCACTACAATCCAAGCAGATACCATCCGTTCGATTACAGATTCGTACCGATTAACAAAAGAAGAAATTATACATGATATACATGCTCAAATTCCAGAGTTGTTACAAAGTTGTTCTGATCTCGTTCAAGAAGATAGTGATTTTAAATCGGTTCATGAGGAAATAAATGATGCAATGAATGAACGAATTCAAAAACATTTACAACAAGTGCTACTACCTAAATTTACAAAATCGATTCAAGAATGGATTGAAACAGCTCATAATGAGTTTATTCAAGGTCAATCTTACTTAGATGAAATGAGTACAACCTTTAATAAACTATACGAAGAAGAACGCATGCAATTACCATGTGATTTCAAACTTCTAGATGATTGGCGCAGGGATGTTGTAAGAATGACGCACCGAATCAAAGTCGATAATGTCAACATATTACTACGTTTTACACCAACACAATTTTTCTTAAAGAGTGCTGGAAAACTGTTTGGAAATAAAAATCAACCTCTTCTCTCTAATAAATATAAACAATATATTGAAACGGAAGATTATACAGATGTGGCTACAACTATTTCTACACAATTCTTCCTGCAATTTGAATTGTTCGAAAGTGCATTAGAACGCGACATTATGATGTTCTTTAAAGATCCTCTTAGCATTTTAAAACAAACTGTAGAAGCAGCTCATCGAGAAATTGAAGAGGATGAACATAATTTAACAAAATTAAGAACAAACCCAGAAACTTATCATGATCCGTTATCTCTATTTAAATTACAGCTATTCCAATATAAATTTATGTTAAATAGAAAGGGACATCATGAAGTTCCAACTACTTAAATATGCCCCCAAGCAATTCTTCAGAATTGTTTGGGGGATTCTTTCTATCATTTCTATATAATTTTCATATGATGAAAAGGATAATAAATAGCAACCAGTGTCCCTAATACTTGCTTCTTATCAATAAACCCTAAACCATTCCGACTGTCTCTACTAATTAAACGATTATCTCCCATAACAAAGATTTTATTTTTTGGTACAGTAATTGGCCCAAAGTCTTCTGTTAAATGAACAAGGAGTTGCTTAGCATGTTTTCGATTTTTCTCTAAATACGGTTCACTATGCACTTGATGATTAATATATAATTGATCATTTTTCATCTCAATTACATCTCCCGGTAATCCAATCACTCTCTTCACATAAAAATTATCTGTCTTCACTACAATAATATCTTCCCTATCATAGCTTTCAAATCTCTTTGCTAATTTATTAATAATGACCTTATCACCATCTTCCAAAGCCGGTCTCATTGATGCCCCATTTACAGTGGTCGGAAAAAATAAAAACACTTTTGCTAAAAAAGCTAGTAAACATGCAATCGCAAATACTTCAAACAATTCACGAAAATGTTTTTTCTTTTCCATCTCCTTCCCCTTTCTCCCCCATCCATATTTGTTTCTATATTCCTTATAATTCGGTATCTCGCTACAAAAAGGACTACTTCACTCGCAGTCCTTCTTCTTTATATTCCCGCATAAATAATACACATTTGTGCAGCAACATATGTTAACCACACAAAAAGTGGGTCATATTTTATCTTTCTTGCACCTATCTCTGTAACTCCAATAATAAAATCAGAAATCACAAATAAAAATCCACCAAGCGCCGGTAACCACCACATAGTATGAGCTGTATCATCTAATGCGAATGCAAAACAAGCCATACCTCCCACCCATACTCCATAAATAAGTGCTCCAAGAGTAAATAACCTATCTTGATTTGGATTCCGAATAAAAAAGAACCACCCAAAGACTAACAAGAAACCATATACAAATAGCCCTATTCCAAAACCAATCCATGAAATACCTGCTTGCAAAAATGCTG
This sequence comes from Bacillus cytotoxicus NVH 391-98, assembly GCF_000017425.1. Lineage (GTDB taxonomy): Bacteria > Bacillota > Bacilli > Bacillales > Bacillaceae_G > Bacillus_A > Bacillus_A cytotoxicus. The sequence continues at coordinate 455,510 of NC_009674.1, read as the reverse complement.
TTACATAAAAACAATGCGCAATTGCAAAAGTAATCATTCCCCCTATTAATCGATGACCAAACGGAATAAGCCCAGCCATAAATAAATCACCTACTGTAGACAAGGTCATCCCAATTGCAATCCATCGACGATATTCAATAGAAGGATCTTGCAGTAACATCCATATCGCACTCACAGTTAAGGAAAAACTAAGTACTAAGCGAACAGCTAATGGTAGCGGTCTATTCTCCTGCACTTGATTTGTTTGCACAATGGCATAAATCGCACCAATAACAAAAAAAATAATTTGTCCAGTTAATAAAAGATAAATTTCATTCATAATACGTTCTCCTCAATGAATGACACATATTCTTTCATTTTCCAACGTATAAACTCCAATCATGAACATGTGCTCATTTTCTCATTTTGCTTTTACATAACATAAGGACAAAATCTTCTAATTGTCTCATCCAATACTCTCTTCTACATAAAAATAGCGTTCTCTTTATCTTTTTTCGTGATATAATATCTTTTTTCCTGTTTTTTCGTCAAATAGAAAAGAACCCGTTCAAAATTATCGCTTTTGAACGAGCTCTTTCTCTATGTTTTCGTAGCGGTGAGGGGACGAGATTTGTCGATTAGTCAATATCTCATTTCGAATCGATCATATATTATTTTTTTCTTCTGCTACAATAACAAGGAATTTTTATAACATTTTAGTATCGACTCTCCTCATGACTTTTCTACGCTACTTTCTTTTCTTTCTTTATCTCTTGTTCCTTAGGTGTACGATTTACGACAATAATCCCTGCTACAACACAAGCTAGCCCATATAATACAAACGAATGGATTGCTTCTCCTAACATCATACTAGATAACAATACGCCAAACATAGGGATAAAGAACATATACATCGACACTTTTCCTACTTTGTTATATTTCATAACTGTATTCCATATACAAAAGCCTGCCGCCGATAAGAATGATAAATAAAGGAACATAAAAAAGGCCTTAGTAGTAAATATAAACGGCATAAATCCAACTTGAAATATACCAATACACAATAACCCAATGGATCCGAAAATCATTTGATATGCTGTCATATATCCAACATCTAATGTTTTACTACCTTCTTTAGCAAGTATATTCCCATATGAATACATCATCGCTGCTCCAAGAAGTAATACACTCCCGATTCCAAAATGGAATGTAAAACTTCCATCACTTGGTACATTCACTAAAATTACACCGCAAAAACCAATGGAAACACCAATTATTTTTCTTATATTGAGCGCATCATCTTTATACAAGAAATGCGCAATTAAAATTTGAAAAAACGAAGATGTTCCTGAAATAATGGCGCCTTCAATACCAGAACTGTAACTTATGCCGATATAAAAACATACATATTGCAAAAACGTTTGAAATAACCCGATTTGTACTACTTGCTTTGTTGTTTCTTTTTTGAAGTACATATCCTTTCCTAACGCTTTAAAAAAGAATAAAAGGATTACTCCTGATAAGAAAAAGCGATAACCAGCAAATAAAATTTGCTCTCCTACTTCATGCGGCTGAATTCCGAGTTCGGCATAACTTAATTTAATAAAGGGAAAGGCGCTTCCCCATAAAAATGTCGCCGCTATAGCAGCGATACATACACCGATCGGATGAGTAAAAAATTTCTCTGTCTTCACTTGTTGTCTTCCTTCCCGATCTTTTTACAAACAATATTCATATATATCAAAGAAAAAGAAAAAACACAAGTTTTTCAATTTTTTGTATAAGTAAAAACGTATCATAAAAAGAAAACATGTGATATAATATATAGCAATTACAACATAATAACTATTAAAATTAATTTCTGTAAAAAGTGCTGCTATCCGTATGGATGGCAGCTTTCGTCGTTTTATAAGGATTTCGATTTTGATTCTTTTTCTCAATAAGAATTTAGAAGGAGTGAATAAGGATGAACTCAGAAGTAAAAACATTACCACCAACAAAAAATGTATCTCCCTTATCTTGGTTGAAAACATTGCAAGACCATTATGAACTCATCTTTGCAATCCTATCAGGTATTTTCATTTTAACTGGCTGGTTATTCACAAAAAATGAAATGGCAACAGTTGGCGTAACCTTTTACATTTTAGCCTATATAATTGGAGGGTATGCCAAAGCAAAGGAAGGCATTGAAGATACGATTGCTGAGAAGGAATTAAATGTAGAAATGTTAATGCTCTTTGCTGCTATCGGCGCTGCTATTATTGGATACTGGACAGAGGGCGCTATCCTCATATTTATATTTGCCTTAAGTGGTGCTTTGGAATCTTACACGTTAAACAAAAGTCACAAAGAAATTTCAGCACTTTTGGACTTACAACCTGAGGAAGCCTTGCGCATTTCAAATGGCAACGAAGAACGCATTCCTGTGGAACAATTACAAGTGAATGATACGATCTTAATTAAGCCGGGTGAGCGCGTTCCTGCTGATGGCATCATCCATAAAGGTGAGACCAATATTGATGAGGCAGCGATTACTGGTGAACCAATTCCAAATGAAAAAAAATTGGGTGATGAAGTATTTGCGGGAACTGTCAATTTACGTGGTGCAATTGAAGTAAATATTACAAAACGTAGCGATCAAACATTGTTCCAAAAAATCATCCGCCTCGTTCAAAATGCACAAAGTGAAAAATCACCGTCACAACTATTTATTGAAAAATTTGAAGGAACATATGTAAAAGGCGTATTGTTTATTGTTGCTCTTATGATGTTTGTTCCTCACTTTTTATTAGATTGGAGCTGGAATGAAACATTTTATCGTGCAATGATTTTACTTGTCGTTGCCTCTCCTTGTGCGCTTGTTGCTGCTATTACACCAGCAACTTTATCAGCAATCTCTAATGGTGCAAGAAACGGTATTTTGTTTAAAGGTGGTATTCATTTAGAACGCCTTGCTTCTGTTAAAGCAATTGCTTTTGACAAAACAGGAACATTAACACAAGGTAAGCCAATCGTCACCGACATATATGTGCGCGAAGGAATAGCAAAAAAAGAATTGCTTTCTATCATAGCAGCAATTGAAAGTCATTCTACCCATCCTTTAGCAGAAGCAATTGTTAAATATGCTAAACAAACATATGACATTACACTCTACAAACCAGAAAATGTAGAAGATGTCACTGGATTTGGATTAAAAGGAATAGTGGCAAACAAAGCTTATAAAATCGGAAAAGCAGATTTTATAGGTGAAGATACAAAAACATTCCATAACGGTATTTCTACTATACTGGAACAAGAAGGTAAAACGGTTGTCTATATTCGTGATGATGAATGCATTCTTGGACTTATTGCTTTAAAAGATACGCTTCGACAAGAAACAATTGCAGCTATTCGTGATTTACAAAGCATTGGTGTGGAAGCCATTATGATTACTGGAGATCATGAACAAACAGCTAAGGCGATCGCAACAGAAAGTAATATAAAAGAGTATTACGCATCCTGTTTACCGGAAACGAAAGTAGAAACAGTGAAACAACTAAAAGAAAAATATGGAACCGTAGCAATGGTTGGAGATGGCATTAATGATGCTCCTGCATTAGCGACTGCCAGCATTGGAGTGGCAATGGGAGAAGGAACAGATGTCGCTTTAGAAACTGCCGACGTAGTTCTCATGAAAAATGAATTATCTCGTCTCGCTCAAGCCATCCGGTTATCAAAACGAATGAATCGTATTGTAAAACAAAACGTTATCTTTTCTTTAACCGTCATTGCTATGCTTATTTGCTCTAACTTTTTACAACTTTTAGCTCTTCCATTCGGCGTAATCGGGCATGAAGGAAGTACCATTCTCGTCATCCTTAATGGCTTACGATTATTAAAAGGCAATAAATAAACGGGTCCTCTGAGAGAACCCGTTTATTTTAATGGTAACCATTCTGTCCATTCGCACTACCGCTCGTTTTATGCTTCGGATGTGAACTACTTTTTTGTTTCCCATTATTTTTGTTATTATGATTCTTTTTATTATTACTCATCATAATCCCCCCTATTCCTTTTTATTATGGAACAAGGGGCTACTTTTCATTCCGGGAATTATTGTCATTAGTACGGTAAAAGTAAAGTAATCCATTAATTTCTCCACCTAGTAAAATGACCCAAGCAGTCAAATAGAACCACAACATCAAAATGATAATACCACCAAGGCCACCATATGTATTGGCATAATTTGCAAACTTGTCTACATAATAGGCAAATGAGTACGATACGACAATCCATCCAACTGTTGCAAATAATGCTCCGGATATAACTTCTCTTCTTTTTAATTTGCGATCAGGTGCAAATGTATATAAGAAGCTAAATAAAGCGAATAAAACTAAAAAGCTCGCTACTAATCGTATAATACTCCATACGAAAGAAAAACTTTCTGATAAACCGAGCACTTTAAACACAGCGGCTCCAATTACTTGTCCAAAAACAGGCACAATTAAGGCGAAAACGATCATAAAAATCATCGCCAGTGTAAATACAATAGACAAAGCTCTTGTTACAATGAAAGAGCGCGTTTCCTTTACATCATAAGCACGATTAAATGCATTCATCACTGCATTTACACCATTTGAAGCAAACCATAGCATTGATAATAAACCAAATGATAGTAATCCACCATTTTGATTATTTATTACTTGATCTACATTTACTTCAATTAAGTTCATTGCCTCTTCAGGCACATAAGGCTCCAATAAGTTGAGCACATTCTCTGTTTGAAGGTCAATAAATCCAAGAAGCGTGATTACAAAAACAAGCCCAGGAAAAATAGCAAGCAAGAAGAAATAAGCGAGCTGTGCTGCTAAGCCCGCTACATCATCTCGCATCGTTCGATCATATAAATCTTTTCCAAACGAATAGACACGATTTCCTCTTGCTTTTTCTAGAATTTTTTTCATTTGTCCTTAAACACTTTTCTTCTCTTCTTTATTCTCTTTTAATTCCACATATGCTTCTGTTTTCTTTTCCTCTGTCTGAGAGTCCTTCATAAGTAACTCACGTGCTTCTTTCATACCACCGTCTTGAGCTACCACTGGCTCTTCTTCCGCTTTTAACTCTTTAGCTTTTACAGGAGCAGCCTGAATTTCAATTGTTTCCGGCTTCTCTTCTGAATGGATTTTTTTCTTAGTAAAGATTTCTTTCGTTTCCTTTATTGTATCCACAACAGTCGGCGTTAACTTCTTTATTTCTGCTACTTTAGCTTTTACTACATTAAAATCAGCAAGCTCGCGCCCTTTATCTGTAACAGTTTGCATTTTTTCTTTTATTTTCGCATTCTCACCAATTTCAATCATCTTTGTTTTTGCTTTTTCTGCTGTTTGTTTTACCTTTTCACGATTTTCTTTTTTTAACATAGAAATTGCTACACCTGCTGCTACCCCAATTGCAATATTTCGAGCTATATTATTCTTTTTTGCCATATTCCTTCACCCTTTCTTTTTCTTATGTTAGAAAGTATGTCTTTCTAAACTTACTCATATTCCTTGCTCATTGCGAATGAATGTTAATAACTTTGCGCACCCTTCTGTTACAAGGTCGTATACTTCTTGAAAGTTCCCTGTAAAATAAGGGTCAGGAACATCTGTCCAGCCACTATCTGGAACAAAATCGGACAGTCTACCAATATAGCCTCCACATTTACCAATTTTTTCTAAATCCACTATATTCCTATTGTCCATGGCAATAATATAATCAAACTTTGTTAAGTCTTCTTTTTCTATTTGACGTGCTTTAATTCCTTCAAAAGAGACTTCATTTTCTGTTAAAATTTTTTGCGTTCCTTTATGAGGCGGCTGTCCAATATGCCAATCTCCTGTCCCAGCAGAATCAATTTGAATCTCATTTTCTAACCCTTCGTTTCTAACAAGTTTTCTAAAAATCGCCTCTGCCATAGGTGACCGACAAATGTTTCCAAGACAAACAAACAATACTTGAATCACATTTGTTCTTCCCTTCTTGTTGCTTTCTTATATACATATAGTATAAACAACCAATGATTAATTATAAAGGAAATTCCTACTAATTTAATAGGATTGAAAAGTTTCATTAACGAAAATGATAAAAAATGTTAAGATAATCTTATGTTATTTTAAAGGGGGACACTTCGGTGGATTTATCCGTAAAGTCACAAGAAAATGTTGAACATATGGTAGAAGCCATTAAAGAAAAATTACGTATGGTCAATGCAGGTGCCATGAAAGCTGCGAACTTTGACGAAGATATGTACGAAGATTTACGCGACATTTACGATCATGTTATGAAACGTGAAACATTCAGTATTAGTGAAATGCAAGCTATTACAGAAGAATTAGGTACATTAATGAAAAAATAGCGAAGACAAGCTGTGAAGAATATTTCTTCACAGCTTATTTTATAGAATTCCAACAAATTCATGAAATCACTTTATTCCGCATCCCCCAAAGCCAAAGTACGATACAATGAAGATAGAACCTCATCGTAGATTATTTCCTCACGCATATCACTACATGTTTTTTTACTGAAGGTGCTTATAATAAAATACATCATTTACATGCTTTTGCCCGCGTCTCTCCAGAACATAAAGTAAAAATTGTTAAAGCTCTGCGTGCAAAAGGAAATATCGTCTCTATGACTGTTGACAGTGCAAATGACGCTCCTTCTTTAAAACAAGCCGATATTGGGGTGGCGATGGGAATCACAGGAACAGATGTTGCTAAAGGCGCAGCTGATATGGTATTAACAGACGATAATTTTTCTTCCATTGTGAAAGCCGTTGAAGAAGACCGAAACATTTATTGCAACATAAAAAAGCAATTCTTTTTCTTCTTTCTTGTAACTTCGGGGAAATTATTGCACTTTTTTTAGCTATATTACTTGGATGGGCGACACCGCTGCGTCCTATTCATATTCTTTGGGTCAATTTAATCACTGATACACTTCCTGCTTTATCGTTCGGTGTTGATCCTGAAGACCTTGAAGTAATGAAAGAGAAACCTCACAGGGCAAAAGAAAGTTTATTTAGCGGAAGCATCCCTTTTCTTGTTCTAAATGGTATGGTAATTGGAATGATGACTTTAATCGCCTTTATTGTTGGTACAAAGCTCTATACAGGTGATACAAATCTTTTTCCAGCTTATATTCATGAAGATGCTTTATTGCATGCACAAACAATGGCTTTTGTTGTATTAAGTTTTTCTCAACTTGTTCATTCATTTAACTTGCGATCACGTACGAAATCTATTTTTTCAATTGGACTCTTTACAAATAAATATTTAGTTTTCTCACTGCTAATCGGTGTCGCTATACAAGTGTGTATCATCTCTATTTCACCTCTTGCAAATCTATTTGGCGTACACCCTTTAACATTAAAAGATTGGGGATTTGTACTTTTTCTAAGCATGATTCCTCTTATCGTTAACGAAGTAATAAAATTATTCAAGAAAAGTGAAAAAGCGATGAGTTAAGTTTCTCATCGCTTTTTGTTTATCCTCGCAATTCTTTTTTAATATTCTCTGTAAGCTCAGCCATACGCTTACGCCCTTCTTCACGTTCCCGCTTATTTTGTTCTTCAATTTGCCGTGTTTCTTGCATGCCCCTTGAAATAATATTCCAAGTTTCTTCTAACGTCTCCATTTTAATACTCGAAGACCCAGATAACCTCGCAACCTCTACACTTTGTGTTGCAATATTTTGGGCATTTTTCTTAAGAAGCTCATTTGTACGACGATCCAATTCGGCCATTGAATCCGCAACTAGTTTTTGACGCTTTGCATTTACAGCTTGAATAATTCCATTTTTGAAGATTGGGATTGTAGTAATGAAGGCTGTATTGATTTTCCCAATTAATTTATTATTACCACGTTGAATCATCCGAATTTGTGGTGCTGTTAACAATGCAACCATACGAGCTTTTTCCAAATCATCGATACGCTGCTCTAAAATTTCAACAGAGTTTCTAAGAGATTCTAACTCGATTCCTGCTAATTGGTCGTTATTTTGCACCCGTTCTTCATACATAGGAATTAATTCTGTATTTAAACGTTCTAACAACATTTCGCCTGCGACCACGTACTTCTCTAAGTCTAAATAGTACTTTAAATTTTGATCATATAAACCGTCTAGCGTACCGATTGATTTTTTCATTTCATCTTGATATTTCGTAATTTCCACATATACTTTGTCAATTTCGCGCCCCATTGTTTGATATTTACTAAAGATTTGTTCAATCAATTTATCTGCTTTTTTAAACATACGAGAGAAAAATCCACCTTTTTCTTCCGCAAAATCTTTACTATCAAATTTATCCATAATTTTACCAAGTTGTTTCAGTAAATCACCGGAATCTTCGACCTTCGCTAATGACATTGTATGTAAAATTTGATCGGCAAAGCGAGAAATTTCCATTGAAGGCTCTTTACCAAGCTCAATTAATTCCAGCTGATCTTTAATATCAATGGCATTATAAATTCGTTGAACTTCTGGATCCTGTCTAAGTTGCATGCGCACATCTTGTGCCGTTTGTTCCGTTAATTCTGTTTTAGAATCAAGTATAACTGGATTCTTCATATACATTTCTCCTTTTCCTTATAAAAATGGACGAAATAGCCCTTTAATTGTTTGAGATAAATTCTTATAAGCTGATGCACCATGAAATTCAAGATTGAAATTCACTTCCTCAAGCCAATGGGAATCAAATGCTGCTTCTGCAATATAGGGCTCAATATCATTTCTTCCTGTTGGATTGAAGTGTAGTACATCAATCCCAATTTGGTTTAAAAATAACAATAACGCTGCGTCAGAACGTGTTAATTCCCCACTCTTCTCATTGTTAAATATAACAATTTTTGGCACCTCTTGTGAATAATCGAATTTCTCAAGAAGTTCTAAAATATGAGGTGGAATTTGAGAAAGTTGCGCAAAAACATATAATGCAACATCTTGTTTTGTTTCTTTTCCAATTGGTTTAAATAGATCGCTTTCGCATGTATGAATAATAGCTTCTGCGATACCATGTTGCAGTCCTTCAGGCAGGCGCTTATGTGGCCACCAATGACTATTCATAATTTGATCTGGATGTAATTTCCCGGCTCGATCTAATGCATCTCGATAATGAAATTGAAAGTTAGCTTTTTGTTCTTTTGTAAATGGAAATCTATTAATTAATAGACTATTATCAAACGATGTAACAGCTTTTAATCGCTGAAAATATTCTTTTTCACTTTTGGAAACCCCTGATATTTTCGCAAATAGAGAAGGAATATAAATATGTTTATTCTCTACAAAAAATGTCGGGCGGACAAATGCCTTTTCTTTTGTAAGAATGAAAAGTTCATCGTATGTTGTCTTGAGTGTACGTGCTACCGGTGTATACATGCGGAATTGCCACGGTTTATATAAGAGTGAATTATCATGATGAAGCACTTGTTCAATTTCCTTCGATGCTTGATATGCCACTGTTGCAACGCGCTCACGGCGGCGGTCTGGAAATGGCTCCAATGAAATGCGTCCTGGATGAGAGAATACAAAAGTTCGCCCCTCTTCATCAATACTTTCCAAAACATCTTTTCCTTCTGGATGATAATATAAAACGTCACATCCAAGCATAATAAGAAAATATAAAAAGTAGATGCGGCTCTCTTTTGCATCACCATACCAAATAATACGTGGCATTTGTTTTTTATAGTGAATTGTAGAGAACCACTTAGCTATATAATTCTCACTTAATTTGATTATATCAATTAAGAAGCGACGAAATCCTTCTGTTTTTAATGATTGATTATGTTGCTTCTCATATAATTTCAATATAGAAATAAAAGTACTATGTATATAGTACTGTAAATCTGGATTCTCTACTTTTGGTAACAATTGTTTCCCCGATAAGTGTGCAACAAGCCGATTCACAGTAAGACCATTTGGCGCTTCTTGATGCACAGCAAATATCTCTTGAATCTGACGAAGTTTTTCAGAATCAATGACTTTATCTAAATTTTGTTCATACAATACATGAATTCCTTTTGTTTCACTATAATCATATAATTCATTAAAATACTCATCGACATCATTAGGAACTCCAAGAATACGACAGGCTATATAGCTAAATCTCATTTCATTTTCTGTTAACTCATATTGCGGACGTTTTTCTAAAATTGTTTCGAATAGCTGTAAATGAGCTTCTTCTTTTAAAGGGTGTGGATGAAGTGTAAAACGCGAAAACACGAAGGTTCACCTCCAAAAACATTTGCTGTTAAAAAAGATTCATTTATTTCTTTATTATACCATTTTTAATTATAAAAAATGGGCGCTCGTATAACGAGCAAACCCAAGTCAATTATTTATCGTCTTCCTTCGTAGCCGCAACTTCCTCTCTGGCTTGTCCTTTTCGCATATAATGCAAAATAAATGTTGCACTAAATGCGATCACTAAAATCATAAAGAATAACCAGTGCGGTACTTCAATATGAATCACAGATAGTAACATCTTCGCTGCAATAATTAAAATTAAAATATACGCTGTCGATTCAAGTTCAGGAACACGTTCTAATAATCTTAAAAATACGCCTGCAATACCACGCATCATTAAAATACCCAGCATTCCACCTAATAATAGAATCCAAACTTCATTGGATACACCAAAAGCTGCAAGAACGCTATCTACTGAAAATGCAATATCCATAAGCTCAACCATGACAACTGTTCCCCAGAATACACCAAATATTCTAAAGAGAACGCTATTTTGGTTCATACCATGAGCTTCTTCTTCTTCACTCTCACCTTTGCGTTTGTCAATAAAGTACTTGATAGAAAGCCATGCAAGGTAAAGGGCTCCAAGTACTTTCACCCACCATAATTTAATTAAGAACATCCCGATTCCAATTGCAATAAATCGGAACACATATGCACCAATTAAACCATAAAATAATGCTTTTTTACGCTTCTTTTCCGGCAAGTGTTTTACCATTACAGCTAACACAAGTGCATTATCAGCAGATAATAATCCTTCAAGTACAACAAGTGTACCAATTAAGCCCCAAGATACTGGATCTTGTAATACTCTAATCCACATGTCCAAATCAAAAAATTGGGCATACGTATCAAGGATTCCTTGTAAAACGCTCATCTTACCATTATCCCCTATTCTTTGCTAGATTTATAGAAAGGGCAAAAAGAAGGAAACGAAGTTCGTTTCCTTCTTATGCATCCAAGCCATACGCTCTTACAAGCGCACCTAATCCCCCTTGGAATCCACTTCCTACCGCATTAAACTTCCATTGTCCATTATGACGATATAATTCACAAAAAACAACTGCTGTTTCAATGGAAAAATCTTCTCCTAAATCAAAACGTAAAATTTCTTCATTTGTTTCTTCATTTACTAAACGAACAAACGCATTTGCGACTTGTCCAAAGTTTTGATTCCGACTTTCCGCATCATAAATTGTAACTGTAAAAGCTATTTTTTGAACATCCGCTGGAACTTTTGTTAAGTCTACAATAAGTTGCTCATCATCGCCTTCTCCTTCACCTGTACGGTTGTCACCTGTATGTAAAACAGATCCACAAGGAGACTGCAAGTTGTTATAGAAAATAAAATCTGTTTCTTTCGTACATTTTCCATGTGCATCTAGTAAAAAGGCTGATGCATCTAAATCATAATCAGATCCACCATCATACGCCTTAATATCCCACCCAAGGCCGATTATTGCTTTTTTTAGACCAGGGCTTGTCTTACTCAAATCGATTTTCTGTCCCTTTTGCAACTGGATCGCCATCTATCTTCACCTCTATTGTCATTCTATATATATGAACCTAATTACTCTACATCTAATCCAAAGTTATTACATAATGCACCTAATCCACCTTGGAATCCACTTCCTATCGCATTAAACTTCCATTCGCCAGCATGACGATATAACTCGCCAACAACAACCGCTGTCTCAATCGAGAAATCTTCTCCTAAGTCATAGCGGATTAATTCAGCGTTCTTTTCTTCATCTATAATGCGTACGAAAGAGTTAGATACTTGTCCAAAGTTTTGGTTGCGACCTTCTCCTTCATAAATAGTAATTGTAAAGCAAATGCGCTCAATACTTGCAGGAACATTCTTTAAATCTACTTTAATTACTTCATCATCGCCGTCTCCTTCGCCTGTACGATTATCTCCTAAATGTTGTACGGAACCATTTGCGCCCTTTGGATTGTTATAGAATACAAAGTCTTCCGCTCCGGAAACTTTTCCATTTGCCCCTACTAGAAAAACGCTAACATCTAAATCAAAATCATGTTGTCCATCATAACGATTTGTGTCCCATCCAAGACCTACAAGTACTTTAGATAATCCTGGATTTGTTTTTGTTAAATCAACCTTTTGTCCTTTTTTTAATGAAATAGATGCCATTTATTCTTCCTCCTTAAACTCAATTACTGATAACGAGATACAATCTCACTTAAATTTTTATCTTGTGTGCCTTCCCCAATCGCAGAGAACTTCCACTCATTTCCGTATCGATACATTTCACCTGCAATTAATGTCGTTTTCCCACCGTAATTTTCAGATAAATTGTAACGTGCTAATTCTTCACGCGTTTGCGGATTTTGAATACGAATATACGCATTCTGAATCATTCCAAAGTCTTGACGACGATTCACACAATCATAAATGTTTACAACAAACACTAAACGATTAATACGACTTGGAACTTTATGCAATTCTACGAAAATTGTTTCGTCATCGCCTTCTCCTTCACCTGTTAAATTATCACCTGAATGAATAATACTCCCACAAGCAGAAAGCTTATTCCCAAAATAAACGAGATCATTCTTATTCACAAAACGATCGTTTTCTAGCATAACTACTGATGCATCACAATCGATGTTTGGTTTACTGCCAAATAAGGAAGAGAGAAATCCACCTGATTGTCCCACAGGATCCCATCCTAAACCAACCTGTAGTTTTGCTACTTTTGGTTGTCCCTTCGTTAAATCAATCTTCTGTCCTTTTTCTAAAATAATAGGCATGAAGTTTCTTCCTTTCTACAAGATATTCTCCCGAAAAGGGAAAATATTGTATTCTTCTCTTATATTGTAGCATTTCTTGTCGATTGAAAAAAAGAATAAATTTTCAATTATTATGAAAACATTTGTATTATTTATTTAGATGGATGTAATAAATGGTAAATTGCTCCAATCATTCCAGCATGATTACCATGTTGCGCAAGCTCAATCTCACAGTTTTCATAACTCTCTCTATTCAAGTATTCTTTTACTTCTTTTTTCACTTCTTCTAAAAAGACGTTCCCTCTTGCGGTAATCCCTCCCCCAATAATGATTGCTTCTGGGTTAAAAATGTAAGCAAGGTTACTAATTCCAATCGCTAAATGCTGAAAAAATTTTTGAACAGCTTGCGTTGCTTCTTTATCCTTCTTATCGTATAGTTCAAAGATTCTTTTCCCATCCCACTGACCGCCACTTTTATATTGCTTTACAAGGCGAATTAATCCTGAAATAGATGCAACTTCTTCAAATCTTTCCCCTTCTATTCGCATATTCCCCCATTCGCCCGCACTAAATGAATGACCACGATACAATTTCTCACCAATGATAATTGCACCACCAATTCCTGTACCTAGCGTAAGCATAATAAAGTTTGCTCTTTGCTGTCCGGCCCCCTTCCATTTTTCTCCTAATGCTGCGCAATTTACATCATTCTCTATAGATACAGGGACATTCAATATATTTTGTAATCTCTCAATAATTGGAATGCCCGCATAATTTGGTATATGATCTATTCCGCCTGTTATAATTCCTTTATGAATATCGACAATTCCAGCTGTACTAATGCCGATGCCAGAGATATCGTGAAGTTTCATTAAATGATGAGATAAATGAATCATTTTTTGAACAATCTGCTCCCCACCTAAATGGATTTCTGTCGGAACTGCATGATGTACTAGCACTGTTCCCTCTTCTGACACCACTCCATATTTCATTTGTGTACCACCAATATCAACTGCAATATAATGTTTCATTTTCTTTCATCTCCCAGTACCCTTACTTTTCTATACTTAATTATAACGAATCGAAATTCATATAAAAAAAGGATCTTCATTCTACACGTAAGATTCTTTTCCAGACTAAGTCACATACATTAATATGCTTTTCCCCAATAGACTAAATTGTTCGCTTTTTTGTTACAGCATACACATTCTTCCGCTAACTGCTCTTGTTCAAATGGTATGCAACGCGATGTCACGCCTACCTCTTCTTTTAATTTCTCTTCACATGTAAGGTCGCCGCACCACATCGCTTTAATAAACCCTTGCTTTGCATTAGCTACTTGCTTCATTTCATCAAAACTTGTAACGCTGTATGTGTTTGCATTACGAAATGCCTTTGCTTTCTGAAATAAGAAATTATGAATTTCATTAAGTACCAATACAATCCGCTCTTCTAATTGATCCATTGATACACATTCTTTCTCCTTCGTATCTCGTCTAACAAGTACTACTTGATTTTTTTCGATATCTTTTGGACCAACTTCTAAACGAATTGGCACACCTTTCATTTCATACTCATTAAACTTCCATCCTGGTGTTTTACTACTCGCATCTATTCTTACACGTGCAACTTGTTGAATTCGCTCTTTTAACTCTGCTACCTTTTCCAATATCCCTTCTTTATGCTGAGCAATTGGCACAATCATCACCTGCACTGGTGCAACTTTTGGCGGTATAACAAGTCCATTATTATCACTATGAACCATAATAAGCCCCCCAATCATTCTTGTGGATACGCCCCAAGATGTTTGATGTACATATTGCCATTTTCCATTCCGATCTAAATATTTAATCTCAAATGCTTCAGAGAAATTTGTACCAAAATTATGAGATGTTCCTGTTTGAAGTGCTTTCCCATCGTGCATTAAACTTTCAATTGTATACGTCGCTTTTGCTCCTGCAAATTTTTCCTTTTCCGTTTTCTTCCCTTTAATGACTGGAATTGCTAAATACTCTTCACAAAATGAAGCATATACATTCAAAATATTTAAAGTTTCCCTTTGCGATTCCTCTGCCGTTTCATGAATTGTATGACCTTCTTGCCATAAAAATTCAGTTGTGCGAAGAAATGGTCTCGTCGTTTTTTCCCAACGGACAACTGAACACCACTGATTATATAATTTAGGTAAATCATTATAAGACTGAACAATTTTTGAAAAATGCTCACAAAATAATGTTTCAGATGTTGGACGCACACAAAGTCTTTCCCCTAACTTCTCATCTCCTCCATGTGTAACCCATGCTACTTTAGGTGCAAAGCCTTCCACATGATCCTTTTCTTTTTGAAGTAAGTTTTCTGGAATAAACATTGGCATATACACATTTTCATGACCGGATGCTTTTAATTTTTCATCCAGCACTTTTTGTATATTCTCCCATAATGCATATCCATATGGACGTAAAATCATACAACCTTTTACACTTGAAT
Source organism: Bacillus cytotoxicus NVH 391-98 (assembly GCF_000017425.1). Taxonomy (GTDB): domain Bacteria; phylum Bacillota; class Bacilli; order Bacillales; family Bacillaceae_G; genus Bacillus_A; species Bacillus_A cytotoxicus. The sequence goes on along the minus strand of NC_009674.1, from coordinate 440,027 downwards.
AATCAACCAGTTCTGCTTTCTTCACAATATCGGTATACCACTGAGCAAAATCTTCCTCCATCTTTGTAATGGCTTGCACTTGTTCTTTTTTCATATTTTCCCCTCCTTTAAAACATAAAAAAAAGCCCGCGTCCCGAAATAGGGACCGAGCTTTTGCCGGCGTTACCACCCTGATTCATGCACAAAAGTTGTACATGCTCTCTTTTTTGATAACGGGAATTTCCCGCCGCATATGCAGAACGCAAAGGTAGGTTCCATATCGCCTTTTTAAGAATCTTTCAGCCAATGGATTCCCTCTCTGAGAAAAAGATGAGATATGTACTAGTCCTTTTTCATCGTTATAACAAGATAAATTTTCCTATCATCATAATATAAATTATTTTTTAAAACAATAGTTAATTTTCTTAATTTTTTATATTCTTTTCATTCTCTTCTACGTTTATACTTAATCTATACAGATGTATTTCGAAAAAGCTTAAAAAATTGATGAGCAATCATACCAATAAGTGTTCCCAATAATATAAAGAAACATGCTATACCATATCCCAGTCCTTCCCAACTACCAATAACGAAAATTGTGACTAACAAAAAAGCTATGCAAAGAAGGATTACGACAAGTGCAAATATAATATCAAATGATTTTGCTGGAAACAATTTTTTTAACAAAAACGAAACAGTAAATACGATAACAATGGTCATCGCTCCAATGATATAAAAGACTTCAAATCCATCCATTTCATTCCTCCTTTCATTTACTTTCGTATCCTTATTTTATGTTTGATTTTTCTGAAAGTAAATATTTGAATTTGTTCATACCATCTTTGTAATCTCCTTTTAATAGGAGTATAAAAACAAATGAAATCTTGAGGAGGTGTACACGATAATGAATACAGCAGTAACGAATCATGTCATCATTTTATCTTTCGATTGTTTATCAGCCTTAGATTTTCCTATATTACAAGAGCTTCCCCATTTTCAATCTCTTATGCAGCGAGGAGCAATCGCCAAAAAGGTGGAAACAATTTATCCTTCGTTAACATACCCAAGCCACGCTACGATTGTAACTGGCAACTATCCTAGTAAACATGGCGTTGTGTGCAATACTTTACTTCAACCAGGGCGAGAATCACCAGATTGGCATTGGTATCGGCGTTCCATTAAAGGAACAACATTATATGACGAAGCACGAAAAGCAAATTTAACGACAGCAGCACTTCTATGGCCCGTTACGGGAAGAGCGAAAATAGACTATAACCTACCAGAAATCTTTCCAAATAGACCATGGCAAAATCAAATTTTAGTTTCATTATTTAGCGGCAGTCTGCTTTATCAGCTCGAACTTAACCATCGTTTTGGTCATATTAGAAAAGGATTATCGCAACCAGAACTCGATGATTTCGTTCTTGCTTCCGCTGTTTATACGATTCAAACGAAAAAACCTAATGTGATGTTTGTCCATTTTACAGATTTAGACACGCAACGCCATTATCACGGATTTCATTCTCCTAAAACAGAGGCGGCTATCAAACGGCACGATGAGCGGTTAGGAAAAATAACAAAGGCTTTACAAGCAAGTGGGATATACGAAGAAAGTACCATTATCGCACTCGGTGATCACAGTGCTCTAAATGAAAGTAAAGCAATTCAATTAAACGTTCTCTTTCATCAAAAAGGACTCATTTCTATTAATCAAAGGGGCAAACTCACACATTGGAAAGCATATTGTCAAAGTTGTGACGGTTCAGCTTACGTGTATGTAAAAGATAAAAATGATATACAAACGATTCAAACTGTTCAACATCTTCTTGAGACCCTTCTTCAAAATAAACAAAATGGAATTGAATTTATTCTTCATGATGAAGCGGCAAAAGAATATGGCGCTGATGGCAATTGTCTTTTTATGCTAGAAGCCCAGGAAGGTTATTATTTCACTGAAAGTTACACCGGAGATTTTATAAAAGAAATTACAAAGAACGATGTAATTTCTAATAAAAAGTATACATTCGGTACACATGGTTATTCTCCTACAAAACCAAACTATGAAACAATCTTTATAGCGGGTGGAAAAGGAATTCGACAAGGAGTTGTCATTCCATATATGCGACTTATTGATGAGGGCCCTACCATTGCACGCTTACTTGGATTACACCTTGGCAAAACGGATGGAACTGTAATAGAGGATTTACTACAATTGTAAAGAAAAATGTGTATATGTAAAAATTATGTAAAATTCATCTCTGTTTCTCTTTTTATCTGTTATGTTTTTGTACACTACTATTAGAACATACTAAGGAGGAACACTTTATGAAAAAAATATCTAGGCAAGAAAAAAGCTGGATATTGTATGACTGGGCCAATTCAGTATATTCACTTGTCATTACAACCGCACTCTTTCCTATTTACTTTAAATCTGCGGCAAAAGAAGCTGGTTTATCCGGTGCAACTTCAACAGCATTTTGGGGATATGCAAACTCTATCTCTACACTCCTCATTTCTATACTTGCGCCAATACTTGGCACCGTTGCCGATTATAAAGGATTTAAGAAGCGCTTTTTCATCTTCTTTTTCAGTCTGGGCATTCTATTTACAAGTATGCTAGCTATCGTTCCTACTTCACAATGGTATCTATTACTCATTTGTTATATGTTCGCTTTAATCGGATTTGCTGGTGCAAATATCTTTTATGATGCATTTTTAGTCGATGTTACATCAGAAGAGCGAATGGACCAAATTTCAACGCGCGGATTTGCACTAGGCTATATCGGAAGCACCATCCCCTTTATCGGTTGTATTGCTCTTATTATGTTATCACAAAAAGGAATCATTCCCTTATCAGCAGGCATAGCGAGTCAAATTTCTTTTGCGATTACAGCTCTTTGGTGGGGACTATTTACAATTCCCATGCTAAAGAATGTAGAACAAAGACACTATATTGAAAGAGAATCAAAACCGATTGTTATGAGTTTTAAGCGTTTAACAAATACTTTTAAAAACATAAAACAATATCGAACCGTCTTTATATTCCTACTCGCTTACTTTTTCTATATCGATGGAGTGGATACGATTATTACTATGTCGACAGCTTATGGAACAGATCTTGGTATTAGTGCAACAAATCTCCTTATCATTTTATTTGTCACACAAATTGTAGCTTGTCCATTCGCTTTACTATACGGAAAACTCTCTGCAATGTTTACAGGAAGAAAAATGTTATATGTCGGCATCATCATCTATATTATCATTTGCATATATGCTTATTTTCTAAAAACAACGTTAGACTTTTGGATTCTTGCTATGCTTGTCGCAACTTCTCAAGGAGGAATTCAAGCATTAAGCCGTTCCTATTTTGCTAAATTAGTACCGAAAGACGCCGCAAATGAGTTCTTTGGATTTTATAACATTTTTGGTAAATTTGCTGCAATTATCGGTCCCGTACTCGTCGGTGTTACAACCCAATTAACTGGAAAAACAAATACAGGTGTATTAAGTATTACGGTTTTATTTATTCTAGGGGGCTTCATACTAACACGCGTACCTGAACACACTACTTCCGTTACACCACCAACGCCAAAATTAGAAACATTATAATGAAAAAAGTGCCATTTTATAGAAAGTGGCATTTTTTAGTTTGAAAATATACTTTCGAACCACGTTCGAAGCGTATGAATCATTCCAATTTTAACAGCAAGTTTAATAACGAAAACTCATCTTGCAGCTATAAAAACAGAATGCTAGCTTTCTTTTATTTTTCACTTTCTGTTTCTTCTCCATTTCACAATATGACTCATTCTATGCTATGTGCAAACGAACTAATCAAACGTTTGTTTAAAACGAACGATGCGCCTGTAAAAAGCAAAATGAAACAAATGCATTTGCACGTCAATCATATAAACACAAGCACCACTAAACTTACTTCTACTACAAACATACTACACTAACTTTATTTTTTCTCTTACTGCTGATCCGTTCCTAATCTTCAACAAGCTGCGACTTAACTCATACAATTGCATACCAATAACCCATAAACTTGCAGAAAGTTTATTTTTAATCATTCATTTTTAGTTTTCACGATGCAATTTACATATATCAGGAAACTGGGAGACTGTGAGAAAATTTTCTCAAACAGGAAGAATATTATTAGGTTTTGGAGCGACTCAAGTGTTTTGGGGACTTGTAATGCTTAATGGAATTAATTTATTTGAGCATACAAGTAAAATGGTGAAATATAGTATTCTAATTATTGGAATAGTTTGTTGCATTGCATCTAACTTTTTTAAAGAACCTAGGAGTGGTACTAATAAGTAAATTAATGTTAACTTAGCGGAAGTATATCAATCTCTATACTTTTTAGCTACTGCTCCGAATATTGTATTTCATATACAAGTTGTAAATTTAACTTTTCCATTCTTTCTCCTAGTCTGCAAATTATCATTGTAATATCAATATATCCTTTGTCTATATAGTTATCGAAAAGTTCTAAATAAAAAGGGTGTAAATCCCCCCTTTTTATTTAAAGCTTTTAACACCATTTTGCTTTGTACTTTCCATTTGATTTGTCACTTTCGCACTACCTATATTCATACGTAAAATAGGTAAAATTGCCATTAAACTAAGTAGCATTGCTATACAAAAGACAACGATGATTGAAGTCACTTCTTTCACTCCTCCAGCAAATGCATTCCCCATTAGCATAGCTCCCATAAAAATTGGAAGAATGGTACCATTTACACGCCCAACCATATTTTCTGGTACAAGCTGAATCATAAGTGTGCCAACAACAATATTAACACAAGCTAAACAAATGCCCGTTCCAAACCTCATGAAGCTAGTCAACCAAAATGATGTTGATACTCCCTCTACGAGAAATGATAGAGCTAATACAAACATACCAAACACAAACATTTTCTTCGGATGTACCTTGGAAGCAAATATAGCAGCAACACCACCTCCAATTAGCATTCCTATTCCATCGGCAACTGCTAAATATTGAACAGCTTCCTTATTTAATCCTAATCGTTCAATAACGAGAAAAACTTCTAATGGATTCGTTAATCCAACCGCTAAACCGATAATCGCAAAAGCAACTGTAATCATGCTTACATTTTTCGTTTGAAGAACGAATTTCCACCCTTCTTTTATATCGCTTCCTAATGTACGCTCTACTTTTTCCTCTTTTTCAATCCATATTGGTAAAAAGGACAATGCCAGGGCAGATAACAAAAAGAGTCCAATTAAGCTATATAACGCTGTAAACACCCCTAATTGTGTATAAACAACAGACCCTATAACTGGACCAAAAATGAGAAACAATGACTGTAACGTTTGATTGAATGCAATCGCATTTGAAACATATTTTTCTTCTACATAACGCTTAAAAATTTTTGATGATGAAGGCTGAGAAAATTGTCCAACAATCGCTGAGACAAGCGTTGCAAAAAATATGGCCTGCCAATAATCCATTTTTAACAATACAATAATACCTATAATGGAACATACACTTAACATATCGCCAGCTACCATTGTTCGGTTCGGATTCCACCGATCAGCTAGTGCACCGCCGACAAATGAAAAAATAAAAATAGGTGCATACTCCATAACCGATAATAATGAAACTGAGATAGGATCGTTGTTCGTCCTTTCCATAACAAAATATAAAAGTGCCATATTTCTTATCCAAATAGCAAGTTGTTGCAAAATATCGGATATCGTGACTAATAAAAAAGCGCGATTACTAAATAAATTTTTCATTTGAACCTCCTTATAAACCGACCGTTCGGTCTATTTTTATAAGAGAAAGACTACTGATTTAAGAATCAGCTGCCATTCCTTGTAACAATACATCAATTGCTTTTTTATAAACTCGTTTCATCTCTATAGGATCAAGTTCATAATAAAGCACACCAAGCCCAGACAATAAACCATTTACAATATACATAAGATCACGAATATTATCCTGACGAAATTCCCCAGATTGGATTCCTTCCTCAATTAATTTTTCAAATACACCATATGATGCTCTTGCTAAAGTAAGCATTTCATCTAGTACTTCTTTACTCACCACTTGGCTTGTAGAAAACTCTTCTACCGCACTAAAAATCGGGTGTTGTGTATCTTCTACATGAAATTCCGCAAGACCATATAGTTTTTCAGTACTCGTATGATATTGCTTTTCTTTCACATTCCACTTCTCAATCCAATCATACGTATGTTGTTTGACCACAAATAAAAATAGTTCTTCTTTACTTTTGAAATGATAATAAATGCTTCCTTTACTGCGCTCTGTAATTTCGCAAATTTCTTCCATAGATGTTGCAGCGTAACCTTTTTGCGAAAATAATTCTTCTGCTTTGTATGCAATTTCTTTTTTTATTTCTTCTGCACTTTTTCGCATATTCCCCTCCAAAAAACCGACCGTTCAGTCTAATGATAACAAATATAAAATCTTCATTACAAGGTGATATTTCCTAAATTCAGAAAAAATATTTTTTAAAGCTAATGAATCGATTCTATGTTTCTATTTATGATCTAGTAAATATACAGGATAAACATTTGTTTCACCGATTTCATAGCAGTTCATCTTAATTAATCAAACGTTTGTTTAAAAAGAAACATACTCATAAAAGAGCGTATTTCTAACAGTCTCCACCACCGCAGCAGCCATCGCCTCCGAAAGAACTTCCACAATCATGGGAGCTACCGCTATCATGTGAAGTCCCGCTATCAGATCCTGCAAATAAAGCGAGGGGAGGTGAAATATGAGTAGATGAATTGTCCCCATTTCCTGTTTTATGTAGGTTTACTTTTTTATTATTTGAGCGAACTGTTTTTACAAGCATTCCGATTAAAATGAAAAATAGCAATGCTGCGATTGCAAATCCCATTTCAATCCCTCCTTTCTATTACACCTCACTACATTTTCATTTCTTGCTCTCTTACCGTAATTTATGAAGGATTTGATTTTGATACATACGAAAAGCCGAACTTCCTTTTATTTTTCTTTTTTCCATTAACTGTTGAAAGCGAAGTGTTTTTTCCGTTAACTCTGCTTTTAACTTTTTCGTTTCTGACTCATCATAACAACACGCAATCAAATCCTCTATTTTTAATATCTCCTTTTGTAACTCCATCTCCGGAGGAATCATATGCGCATTCTTCAAAATTTTATAACTCATTCTAAGTTCTGAAGGTACCATTGAAAGATCTTCTAATTGCAGTGGTTTTCCCTTCCCAGATAAATCATTAAGATCACCATTATGAATTGCTTGCTGAATTTTTTCCTCAGCAATATGCAAGAAAACATCCACACTCTCCCCTCCTTACATCCTTTTCCTATTATATTACAGGAACATACAAAGAATTTCCATTTCATAACGCCTCTTCTCTAAACAATTCTTTCTCAAATGATTCTCTAAATCCCTTTATTTTTAAGTTTTATTCTTCCTACTGTATGCATACTTCGCTTACTGCACTCCTTTATATTGAGAAAACCTTTTTCCAAGCAATAAAACGTTTACACTCAATATGGTGTTTGCTACGATGAAATTACCCCCTGTTACTTGTATAGACCTCGTGATGTCTGTTTGTTTTCGTTAATCGGCAATTTTGCCATTACACCTATTTCAATTTTGAAAGGAGAAATGATAATGAAGATTAAAAAATGTTCACTCTTGCTTCTGTCTCTACTACTCTTCTTGCCTCTTTTTCTTACAAACTTTATAGCTCCAAATTTCGCATTAGCAGATTCGTCATCAACAAGCAAAAAAATCGTTGGATATTTCCCTTCGTGGGGGATCTATGGCCGCAACTATCAAGTTGCCGATATAGATGCTTCTAAGCTCACTCATTTAAACTATGCATTTGCTGATATTTGTTGGAATGGCAGACACGGCAATCCTTCTACACACCCAGATAACCCAAATAAACAAACTTGGCCATGTAAAGAATCTAGCGTCCCACTACAAAATAAAGATGTTCCAGACGGTACGCTTGTATTAGGCGAACCATGGGCTGATGTTAATAAATCCTTTCCTGGTTCCGGAACAACATGGGAAGATTGTGATAAATATGCTCGCTGCGGGAATTTTGGAGAATTAAAGCGATTAAAGGCAAAATATCCACATTTAAAAACGCTTATATCCGTTGGGGGATGGACTTGGTCTAATCGCTTTTCAGACATGGCTGCTGATGAAAAAACGAGAAAAGTATTTGCCGAATCTACTGTCGCCTTTATTCGAGAATATGGTTTTGATGGTGTAGATTTAGATTGGGAATACCCAGGCGTTGAAACAATTCCAGGAGGGAGTTACCGTCCCGAAGATAAACAAAATTTCACACTACTTCTCCAAGATGTTCGAAATGCACTCGATAAAGCTAGCTCTGAAGATGGAAAATCCTACTTATTAACAATTGCTTCAGGTGCAAGCCAGCGCTACGCTGACCATACAGAGCTTAAAAAGATTTCCCAAATTGTAGATTGGATTAATATTATGACATATGACTTTCATGGAGGATGGGAAGCTACTTCCAATCATAATGCTGCACTATATAAAGATCCTCAGGATCCAGCAGCTGATACAAAATATTATGTAGATGGTGCAGTAGAAATTTATAAAAATGAAGGTGTCCCAGCAGATAAAATTGTACTAGGTGTTCCTTTTTATGGTCGCGGTTGGAAAAGTTGTGGGAAAGATAACAATGGACAATATCAGCCATGTACACCAGGTAACGATGGAAAGCTAGCCTCTAAAGGTACTTGGGATGATTATTCTACCGGTGATACAGGGATATATGATTATGGTGACCTAGCAGCAAACTATGTAAACAAAAATGGTTTTGTCCGTTACTGGAATGACAACGCTAAAGTGCCATACTTATACAACGAAAATACAGGAACATTTATTAGCTATGACGACAATGAATCTATGAAGCATAAAACAGATTATATAAAAGCAAAAGATTTAGGCGGGGCAATGTTTTGGGAATTAAGTGGAGATTGTCGTAAGAGCTCAAAATATGACTGTAATGGTCCAAAGTTACTTGATACATTAGTCACGGAACTATTAGGAGGACCTATTCAGCAAAAGGATAACGAACCCCCAACAACTGTAAAAAATATTGTTGTGACCAACAAAAATGCCAACTTCGTACAACTAAGTTGGACAGCATCTACTGATAATGTCGGTGTTACCGAATATGAAGTTCGTTCTGAAAAGGAGAAATGGACAACAACAACAAATAACATCACAATTAAAAGTTTAGCACCAAACACAGAATATGTTTTCTCTATCATTGCAAAAGATGCCGCTGGGAACCAATCACAGCCTTCTTCTATTACTGTTAAAACAGATGACAGCAATACTTCGCCCCCAGACGGTGCTGAGAATGTGATATTTGCAGTTACTTCCAATTGGGGCAATGGTTATAATTTCTCTATTACAATTAAAAATACTGGAACGACACCTATTAAAAACTGGAATTTAGAATTCGATTACAATGGAAATTTAACGCAATTTTGGGATTCGAAACTAATTCGTAAAGAAAAGGATCATTATGTCATAACAAATGCTGGCTGGAATAGTGAAATTCCTCCGGGTGGCTCTGTTACAATTGGCGGTGTCGGAACAGGAACTGTAGCAGATATGTTAAATCCAGTTATACAAACAAATTAGTTTGAACTTACTTTCTATTTATTGAACTTCCCCCATCCCTCTTTCTAAGAATCCCTGATGGGGGAGTCTTATTTTCATAATACCTTTCCTCGGTTTGTTATGTACTCTAATCAGTTGAAGTTATTCGTATATTTACCATGTCCCTGTCTCGTTATAAATCTATTTCAAAACAGACCCTTTCTTCATACGTTCTCACCTTATTGTATTCCGCTATTTTAGAGGAGTAAAACTCCCACTGATTAAAGTTTCACTCTATATAATAATTCCTCTTCCAGATTCCTTTCATTTAGTATGGGAACCTTTCTTTTTAGACAAAAACAAATAATCCTTATATTAAGTTTCGGATATGAAGTTTATGTGAAGTTCGATTGAAGTTTACATGAATTTCCTTTTAAATCTCTTGTTTTTCTTTATTCACCACATTATCCTGTAGTCATAGGGACAATCGTTGTTCTAATTTAAGCTATCTGTACATATAAACAAAGATAGTAGCCTGTTAGGGAAAGGCATCTATAAATAGTTATAAAATAGACAATATGATAGAAAAAGCACGCTTATATGTGCACCATAAGCGTGCTTCTTCATATAATTCTCATGTAAGAGTTCTCCAAAATCATGTTAATCACAGGGAAAAGGCATTCACTATAAATGTGAATGTTTTTCTTTTGCTGAACTTCTATTTCTCTAAAAAATAACAAGCCTCTGAACATCTCACATTCAGAGGCTTTCTTTATTTCTTCATATACGGAGCTAATGTCTTTAAAATTTCTGTTTTATCTTCTTTTAATTCCACAGATGTTAACATATCCATTGTTCGCGGACGGGGTAAATGAACGTGTACTTCCCCTACAATAGTTGCTGGTCTTTGCGATAAGATGAATACACGGTCAGATAATAGTATCGCTTCGTCTAAGTCGTGCGTTACCATTACAATTGTTTGTTTCTCTTGATGCCAAGAATCTAACAGCCAGCGATGCACTTCCATTTTTGTAAAGGCATCTAATTTTCCGAACGGTTCATCAAGTAACATAATAGGTTTCTCACATAAATACGTACGAAGAAAGCTAATCCGCTGCCTCATTCCTCCAGATAATGAGTCGGGATAATGATCTGCATATTCAAACAATCCAAATTGTTTTAATGCTTCCATCCCCTCTGCTAAACGTTCTTTCTTAGACTTCTTTCCCTCAATTTCTAATGGCAACACAATATTTTGTAAAGCTGAACGCCACGGAAGCAATAAATCTTGCTGCGGCATATAACTTACACAATCTTGTGTTTGTACAAGCTCATCATGATACGTAATCTCACCGCTAGTTGTATCTTCCACACTGGCAATCATATTAAGCAATGTACTTTTCCCACAACCGCTCGGGCCTACAAAGGATACAAATTCACCTTCTTGTATAGAAGCATGAATATTCTCTAATACATTTTTACCACCGAATGCTTTCACAACATCTTTTATTCGTAATCCACTCATGTTTCACTTGGAAGGAATTCATTTGTAAAGGCATCTTTTACATCAATTTTCTTTTTGATTACCTTATTATCGTATAAGAAATTCATGTAATTTGTCCAAACTTCTTCCTTCTGTACTCCCCACGCTTTTGCATCATCTTGATATTTTGTACTTAACCACTTTTGACTTTCTTGCACTAACTCTTTATTAATATCTGGAACATTCTTGATTAAAATATCAGCTGCTTGTTTTGGCTCCTGAATTGCAAAATGATATCCTTCTGCTGTTGCACTCATAAACTTTTTCACAACATCTTTATTTCGCTTTATGTTCTTTTCACTTGTGATAAGAACAGGGCTATAAAAGTCTAGTGCTGGATCTAAATCTTTTACCATTATTGTATTTAATTCTTTTCCTTGACGTTTCGCTTCAATTCCATCCCAGCCATAATAAATCCATTCAAAATCAGCATCACGACCAATTGATTTGAAGAAATCTGTTTGTCCAAGCACAATTTTTTCTACTTTACTAAAGTCGGCTTGATGTTTATCCATAATGGTTTTTAAAGTTGCTTCCTCTGCTGGTGCTCCCCATCCTCCATAACGCTTTCCTTCAAAATCTTTTGGTGAAGTAATATTATCTTTTTTTAAAGAAGCAAATGCCGATGTGTTATGTTGAATAATTGCTCCAATTGATACAACTGGAATCCCTTCCACACGTGCCGATGTAACATTTTCTTGATAGCTCACACCAAAATCAGCTTTTCCAGAAGCAATCATTTGCTCTGCTGATACATTATCACCAGGCTGAATAACTTCTACATCTAAACCTTGTTTCTTATAATAATCTTTTGTTTTTGCCACATATAAACCAGTATGGTTTGTATTCGGAAACCAATCTAAAACAACTTTTACTTTTTTCTCTTTGTCACTGCTCTCTTCTTTCTTCGCTGTATTACAGCCGACAACACTTACTGCAAACAGTGTTGCTAACATGACTTTTAAGCTCTTTTTCATTTTCTGTCTTCCTTTCTATATATCCATGGTGCTGTTATTCTGGCCATACACTCTACGATAAAATATAAAAATAACGTGACGATTACAATCATAGCCGCTATACCAAATACACGAGCAGTTAAAAACGACTTTGTTGCACGGGTTAACATAACCCCTAATCCTTCACTTGCACCAAGCCATTCCCCAATAATTGCCCCCATCACACTATATGTAACAGCAATTTTTAACCCTGAGAAAAAATATGGAAGCACAGCAGGAAATTTTACTTTTTGATACATTTGCCATTTTGATGCACGCATTGTTTGTAATAATTTGAGCATACTTTTATCTACCGTTTGAAATCCTTCTAAAATACTAAGGGCAATTGGGAAGAAACAAACAAGAATAACAACCATCACCTTTGGTAGCATTCCATATCCAAACCAAATGATAAATAGAGGTGCAAGCACAACAATTGGAATAGTTTGTGAAATAACAAGTAACGGATTCATAAGAAGGCGAAAAATCGGGATAACATCCATCATAATAGCAATACTTGTTCCAAGTAGAATTGCAAAAAACAAACCGCTTATCACTTCTTGCAACGTCTTTGTTATATTTGGAAGTAATAGCTCTTTCATGCCAATTAATTCTTGTATAATCGTAGAAGGTTTTGGCAGTATCCATGGTTCAATGTGAAATAATGAAACAGATCCTTCCCATATCGCAATGAGAAGAATCAGCCAAACTGTTGTAATTGCGAAATTAGATCGCTTCTGTTTTTTCATATTCATCACGATACTTCCATACTTTTTCATCAATTGTTACACCTGTGCTTGGACGATAGTGGATTTTAATAGAGGTAATCACTTCTTCTGCTCCAGCATCTACACAAGCTTGTTGTGCACGTTTTATAATATCAAGAAGTTCATTTAAATCTCCTTCCATCGTTGTTTCCATCGCACCTACTTCATAACGAACGCCTGATTGTTGGACAACTTCAATTGCCTTATCCACGACCGTATATAAATCTTTTGTTTTTGCTTGTGGTACCACTGAAAATGAAATTGTAACTTGTTGTGACATGCTAAAATCCCCTTTGCAAAATAATATGTTAAAAACAAGAAAAGGCTTTCCCACTATGACGTAGGAAAGCCTTGTATGCAAGTTATTATAAAATAACATATGCTACATTCCCTTAAGCAACTCCCTACGCTGGCATTATCCAGATCAGGTTGAGGGTCGATGTTCCTTTACATCCTCTCAGCCACTTGGCTCCCCGGTCCTTAATTCGTTTTCATTGTAGCATGATTTATTTTATTGAACAAACAAAAGCATGGTACATCTTGTCTGTTATTTTTCTACGTTTGGAAAATACCCCACTTGTTCTCCATGTGCTAATAGCTTCTGAATAAACTGTTGGTCAATTATTGGCACTGCAATTTTCTTTTTCTTTATCCATTCATTTGTTCTTTTTGTACCTATTACAAATTCAGACTGCTGCGCTCCATCGCCAGCTACTTGTGAAGCAATCAATTCTGCTATCTCCTCATCCTCTTTCGCTAACTGTAACCCTGAATCTACATATTGCGAAAGAGGAACAATTTCTAAATGATGCCCGCATTCTATCATTAACTGCACAAAATGTACAAAATCAATCGGATCTGGATGACAAATATGCAATGTTTCACCTATAATTTGAGGATCTTGCATATACGTCACAATTGATTTACTTGCAAAATCAATTGGAGCAAAGTCCACTTTCCACTTCACGTTTGGTGCTTGTCCAATTAATAACATCGTTTTAATGAGGCGATAAAATGCATTTCCTTCAATATTTTGTTGAAATACTCCCGTTTCGGAATGGCATGTTAAATTACCAGCGCGATAAATATTCCCTCTCATGCCACGACTCATTGCTTCACGAACAAGATTTTCTGCCTGTAGTTTACTATTGGAATACACATTCTCTAACTCTACATGATACTCAAAATCACCGCGTTTTTTATACATATCCCATTGTTCTACTGCTAAATCGATTGGAATACTAATCGTAGAAATAAAATGGAATGCTGCTCCTTCATCGGCTAATGCAAGCATGCGCTTTGTCCCTTGAATATTTACATTTTCAAATTGCTTTACATCCCCAAAATGTCTTACGTCTGCCCCGCAGTGAACGACTGTATCAACTTTAGAACGTATCGCTATAAACTCTTCCTTACTAAGTCCAAAGTATTCTTCACCAAGGTCACCAGGAATAGCTGTTATACGTGCCAGAGCTTCATTTGGAATATCATGAAAATATCCTGTTAAAGTTTCCATAATTCTTTGCTCTACATCTTTTTTAGGTCTTACTAAACAATAAATATGAGCTGAGGTTTGCTGCAATAATTCATATAGGATATGTGATCCTAAATAACCTGTTGCTCCTGTTAAAAAGACATTGGAAATCCGGTTATTAGTTATTCCTTCCGTATACTGAATAGCCTCTGGTTCATGTATCCATTTATATTCATGAAATACATTTTCTTCTAGGGTTAACTCCCTTTGTATTCGCGCTAACTTATACACTGTCTTTTCCTTAAAGAAGTCTTGAATTGTTAAATGCGGAAAATCTTCTTTTAACAATGTTAAAATACGTAATACTTTTAATGAATGCCCACCAATGGTAAAGAAATCATCATGTACACCAATTTTGGAAACTCCTAATACTTCTGTCCAAGCCTGTGCGATAATCTTCTCTGCTTCAGTAGATGGTGCAACATATTCTTGTAGGCGAGTCGGCTCATACTCTTCTTCTAGTTGCCCTAGTTTCTTAACATCTATTTTCTTATTTGGTGTAAGCGGTAGTTCATCAATATAAATTAACTTAGACGGAATCATATAATCTGGTAACTGCTCTTGTAATTTGTAAATGAGTTCTGGCATCTCTTTTTTTGTTAAAGTTGTATAAAAAGCAATCAAATATTGACTTCCTTCTTTACTTTTCTTAGCAAACACAATATTTTCTTTTACATTATAATTTTGAGAAATTTGATTTTGAATTTCTCCTAACTCAATACGGTGTCCTCTAATTTTCACTTGATCATCTTTTCTATGTAAAAATTCAATATTCCCGTCTTCTAAGAGTCTAACGATATCTCCAGTTTTATATATATTAACAATAGGGTTGAATGGGTTTGGAACAAATGCTTCTACTGTTTTTTCCGGTTTATTAAAATATCCTTTTGCTAGTCCTACTGATTCTATATGCAGTTCGCCAGGTACACCAATTGGACAAAGCCTCATATTCTCATCCAATATCATAATTTGATAATTTGCACACGGCTTACCAATTGGAACACTTACAATGTTCTCATCCAACTGACTCGGAATCGGGTAAGTTGTTGTTACGACTGTACACTCTGTCGGTCCATATACATTATGAATTTCAATATTTGTTCCAATTCTTTCTCTCCATAATTTAATCACCTCGATCGGTAACATCTCTCCTCCAATTGCAATCCGTTTCAATGAACTCAGCTTATATATCTCTTCATCTTCTAAATAGGTTGCTACTTGTCTTACAAAAACTGTTGCTAACGCTAAAATAGAAGTTGCTTTTACTCTATGGATTGCATTTGCAAATGCTTCTACCGATAAGCGTTCTTCTTCTAATAATACATATAAGGTGCCTCCGCAAAATAAAGCAGCAAATAATTCCCATACAGAAGCATCAAAGCTAAATGAAGGAAACTGTGCAAATACATCCTCTTCTGTTAATTTATACTGTCGTTGCATCCAAGTACATAGATTGACAACACCTCGATGAGCTAACATTGTTCCTTTCGGATTCCCTGTCGATCCTGATGTATAAATCATATATGCTATATCATCACAATTGATAGGAAGCTTCACATCATTAACCAAATAATTCTCACTATCATAGATTGAGATTGCTTGAATACCTTTAGATGTAATCTCTGTTTCTTTTGTTAAAATAACTTTCGCTTTACTATCTTGAATAATGTACTCAATTCTACTCTCCGGATAATCTGGATCAATTGGAACATATGCCGCATTAGCCTTCAACACAGCTAATATACTTATCACTGTGTCGATACTGCGTTTCATAAAAATCCCCACATAATCTCCTGGTTGCACACCATTTTGTATTAACATGTGAGCTATTTGATTACTTCTTTGATTCAATTCTTGATACGTTAAAGCACCTTCTTTAGAAGATAATGCAATACGATTCGGAAATTGCTTAACCGTTTTATAAAACATCTCAACAATGCTTTTTTCTGGATATGTTGCTTTCGTGTTATTTATCTCATTATAGAGTGCTATCTCTTCATCTGTAATAATTCGGAAATTCCCAACGTGTTCATCTCTATTCTGTAAGGCATGTATGAATACTCCCTCTATTTGCCTCATATAGCGAGCAATCGTCTTTTCCTTCCAAATCAAACCATTAAATATCACTTCTACACCTTGCTTCTCTTCATTAAGGACAAACTGTAATATATCATTCTCCTGTGAATGATAGTATGTTTGACCAACAATAATAGGTGCCATTCCAAATAGATTATCATGCTTTTGTAATTCTTGTATGTCTGTCTCATCCATCGCTTGAATTTGACCTATTTGCTCAACGATCTGTTCTTTTAACTTTTTATAAGAAAGGAAAGGAGAGATTTCAATCACAATAGGAAATAGTTTTTCCCTTTCATGATACAAAACAATTATATGTTTCTCATTAGCAATATGATGTAACCACATTATACTTGCTCCTAACAGATCAACCATATTAATTGTTATTGGAAACAATATTGTTTTTGTATCTACTTCTCCCTCTAGATTTCGGAAATCCATAGGAATTCTACTTTTTCCGTTTATTCTTTCTAGAGACTCTTTGATTGTTTCATTATAAGAATTTGTTAATACTGCTTCCATGTCATTCACTTCCCTTACCATCTACACCTTGTTTATGCTCTATTCGCTTTTAAATTCACCAATCAATTCTTGTAACTCTTGAGCAAGCCAACTTAAAGATGTTGCTAGCTCAGCAATTTCTTGAACAGTCATCTCTTGCTCCTTCATACTTTCTTCTACGTGATTACTACTTTCTGCATATGTCTTAGCAATCTGAGATAAATGATTCACAACCTGCACGATTCCTTGACTTTTTTGTAAAACATCACTTGAAGTACCTGAAACTGCTTTCACTTGACTTGTAACAGACTGCGCTGATTTTAAAATTTTGTTAAAGAACTCACCGCTACTATGAACAAGCTCAATTCCTGATTCAACTTCTTTTGAACCTTTTTGCATCGAAACTACAGCTTCTTCTGTTTCTGCTTGTGTTTCTCCAATCAATTTGGCAATATCTTTAGCTGATGCCTCTGTCTGCTCCGCTAATTTACGCACTTCATCTGCTACCACTGCAAATCCTCTACCAGCTTCTCCAGCTCGCGACGCTTCAATAGAGGCATTTAGAGCAAGTAAGTTTGTCTGGTTTGAGATGCCTGTAATTACTGTTACAATATCGCTAATTTGTTTAGAGCGATTTTCCAACGAATAGATAATAGAAGATAAATCTTGAACCGCACTTTGAATTAAATTCATTTGTTTCACAATTTGAGAGATAACTTCATTTCCTTCTAAAGAATGTTGCTCCATGCTTTCAGATGCACTTGTAACATGCTTCGCAGCACCCGTAATTCCCTCAAGACTACTGCCCATCTCATTTACAATATGCAAACATTTTTGTACGGAAGCCTCTTGAGACTGTGCTCCTTCATTTAATCCTTCTATAGAACTTGCAATCTCCTGAACTGCCATATTGTTTTCTTCTGTACTTGCAGATAACTCTTGTGAAGAAGAAGAAACTTGTTCTGCTGTCTGCTTTACTTTATCAATAATCGCTTTAAATTTTTGTATTGTCGTGTTGAAATAAGCATTAATAATTCCAATGTCATCTGATCGTTCCCTTAATTGAATATTTAAATCGCCATCTCCTACTTTCCGTAATCCTTCACGCAACTCTTGTAATGGTGCTAAAGAACTACGAACAATAAAGAATTGAATTCCAATAGCAAGCACTAATGATATACTCATAAAGATTAAACCTTGTATGATAAATTGTTGTTTTGTACTCGGAACAATCGATGCATCTACATCCGCTGCTACAACTGCAATAATATTTTTTTCTTTATCCATAATTGGCTCTAATATTGTTACCCATGAACCAAGCTGATCTTCATATACTTCTGTCATTTGTGCTTTCTTTCTATCCATTACCTTATGGTATGCATTCATCCAATGAGCAGGCATATCGAAATAATCACCTGGTTTCACAGTTACAGATTTAGCTAATTCCGTATTCAATCCGACAATTTGTGGCGCATCTTTTTCATTTGTTTTTGCACCTGTAATATATACTTGCCCAACACTTTTCAAATCTTTTGCTACTTTATCGAGCTGCTCTGTAATTCTTTCTTTCTTCACTCTTTGAGTTGTAGGATCTTCTGCAACCTCTCTAATCAAATTCTGATCCAGTTCATTTAATACAATATCTCCTGTTTCAATTGACTGTTTTTCAAATAAATTCATCATGCTATCTTGGAACATGTTAAGACTTAATACCGCCATACTTCCAACAAGCGTAAAAATGACCAAGACAGTCAGCAATACATTTTTCTGTAAAAACGATAACTTATGCCAATATTTCCTCATAAAAGCACTTCCTCCTTATTTTTTGTATAGTTAAATAATATAATGTTTTAGCCCCTAAATTGATATTATTTCTCATTTAAAGGTACGTAAATAAAAAAAGACCAATATCAAAAATTGGTCAAAACCAATCCAATCTATTCGGTAACTGACTAGCTTCGCCTTCTCTTGACCTTAAGCCCTACAGTTTTGCAGCCTTATGTTTCCACGAGTTTGCCTTTCTCGCCCAATGAGTTGAATAATATGGGGGTTTTATGAGAATTAAATATTCCCTTTCACAGGTTACAACATCATAATCAAAATGTCTACTTATTAAAAAATAACGATATATCATTTTTTCAAAATACTTTCACGAAAAGAATGAATGTTCCTTTTTATATGTTATATAATAAAAAATGTTTAGAAATAAGGGGTTTTCTTGGATTCTTTCTAGTTTTTCAATTAAATTAAATTATTCAAAAATATCAACCCATTAAATTTCTGGAGGTAGTTTATTATGTTTTGGTTACAATTTCTTACCCTACTACTCTGTATTTTCATTGGCGCACGCCTTGGTGGAGTTGGCTTAGGAGTGATGGGTGGAGTTGGTATGGCAATACTTGTATTTATCTTTCACCTACAACCTACAGCACCTCCAATTGACGTTATGCTAATGATCTTAGCAGTCATTACAGCTGCTGGTGCCCTACAGGCAGCAGGAGGAATGGACTACCTTGTCCATCTTGCGGAAAAAGCATTGCGAAAAAATCCAAAGCGTATTACATTTTTCGCACCTATTGTTACTTATTTATTTACATTATGTGCCGGAACAGGCCATGTTGCCTATTCTGTCCTTCCTGTTATCGCAGAAGTATCACGTGAATCAGGAGTTCGCCCTGAACGCCCGATGTCAATCGCCGTAATTGCTTCCCAACAAGCCATTACAGCTAGTCCTATCTCAGCAGCAACTGTTGCACTTCTAGCAATGCTAGCTGATTATAAAATTACTTTATTTGATATTTTAAAGGTAAGCATTCCATCTACTTTTATTGCTTGTATGCTAGCAGCTTTCGTTGCAAGTAAAATGGGAAAAGAGTTAAAAGATGACCCTGAGTATTTAAAACGATTAAAAGAAGGTATGATTCCAAAATTAGAAGAAAAGAAAGAGTTCGTCGGTACAAAAGGAGCGAAATTATCTGTTATCCTCTTCTTATTCGCAACTGTTTTCGTTGTTCTCCTTGGTTCATTTGAAGCACTGCGACCAGGCTGGATAATCGATGGAAAATTCGTTCACCTATCGATGCCAAATGCAATTGAAATGGTTATGTTAACAATTGCCGCTCTTATTATTATTTTATGTAAACCAAATGTAGAAAGCATTGTATCTGGTAACGTTTTTAAGGCTGGTGCTACAGCTGTTGTTGCTATTTTTGGTATCGCTTGGATGGGCGACACGTTCTTTAATGGTAACTTAACTTTCATTCAAGGATCTATTCAACATTTAGTAACAAGTGCACCATGGTTATTCGCTATTGCACTATTTGTTCTATCTATCTTATTGTATAGCCAAGCAGCTACTGTACGTGCTCTTATGCCACTTGGCTTATCGCTTGGTATTTCACCAGCACTTCTTATTGCAATGTTCCCTGCAGTAAATGGTTACTTCTTCATTCCAAATTATGGAACAATCGTTGCTGCAATTAACTTTGACCGTACAGGCACAACACGTATTGGTAAATATGTACTAAATCATAGTTTTATGATTCCTGGTCTCATTGCAACCTTTGCTTCTATCGGTATCGGAATGTTACTTATTTCGATTATGTTTTAACAAAAAAGCGCATGACTTATTCTATAAGTCATGCGCTTTTTTTCCATTTAATCAAACGTTTGTTTAAACTAGTACCTTTGTTTTATACAATCCTCCAACTAAACTCTTCTACTCTATACTAGGCTCCAATATATATTGACTTGCCTCTGCTAATAACTTTGGAAAATCATCTGGAAAAAAGTTCCCTAATCCTTCTCTTACAATACATTTGCACTCCACATTATATGTTTTAAATACTTCCATTAACTCCATCGTTTTCTCATGTAAGATGAGAACACAACCGTTCAATCCCCATCTTTACTTCTTCACTTGATGCACGAATGCTTTCGCACTGTCAAAGGCTGAACTCGCCAAACTAATGGCTGAAATAACCGAAACACCATCTGCTCCTGCTTCTATTACTGAAGAAGCATTTTCGATTGTAATTCCACCGATTCCAACTATCGGTATATTAATACCTTTTTCCCGAAAATAACGTAATCCATTTAATCCTTGAACTGCTTTTGTATCTTTTTTTGTGTTTGTTGGAAAAATAGGGCCTATTCCTAAATAATCCGCACCATTTGCAATGGCAAAATGCGCTTCTTCTATTGTATGAGCAGACACTCCAACAATTTTATCGCCCATTTTTTCACGGACAACTTCAATTCCTTCATCATCTTGTCCAACATGAACACCGTCTGCATCCAGCTTAAGCGCTAAATCCACATCATCATTCACAATAAAAGGAACTCGATACTCCCTACATAGCGCTTGTAACTGTTTGGCAAATTGGACTCTTTTCTCTCCAGTTAGAGCTCCTTCTCCTTTTTCCCGAAATTGAAAAAGGGTAATGCCACCATCTAGTGCTTCTTTCATTACTTGTAATGGACCCTTGTGACAGTTATTGCTCCCCATAATAAAATATACTTGTAATAACTGAGACATCTTTTCTGTTTCAATGCGTGCCATCTCTCTCATCTCCCTAACGAACTTCTTCTGCTTTTCCATATTGTTCAATATCGCTTACGGTAACATTTGCTAATTGATTTAAGAATTCTACTTGGAAACTGCCTGGTCCCTGATCTACTGTTTTACTCGCAGCAATCTCCGCTGCTACTCCATAAAACGTTAATGCAGCAACCGCTGCTTTTACATAATCTTGTTCAACTGCCACAAATGCTCCCATTACTGAAGTTAATAAACAACCTGTTCCTGTCACCTTTGTTAAAATTGGATGACCGTTACGAATTATAACGGTTCGCTTACCATCTGTGACAATATCTTCTTTTCCTGTAATTACCGCGACTGTACCTAGTTTGTTCGCTGCTTTTGTTGCAATTGCTACAGAATCACCATTTCCAGTTCCAGCATCCACACCTTTGATTTCCCATTTTTCATGAATAACATTCGCAATTTCCGCTGCATTTCCGCGGATCATCGCTAACTTTATTTCATTTGGTATATGTCTTGCCACTTCTGTTCGATACAAAGTTGCTCCTGCCCCAACTGGATCAAATAATACTGGGACATGCTGTTGATTCGCTGCTTTTCCAGCAATGAGCATTGCTTCAACTTCATCTGGCCGGAGCGTACCCATATTTAAAACGAGTGCTCCTGCAATGCTAGCCATCTCTGCTACTTCTTCTTTTGCATATGCCATGACTGGTGATGCCCCTAACGCTAGCAAGCCATTTGCTGTAAAGTTCGTTACAACTACATTTGTAATATTATGCACAAGTGGATTCGTTTTTCTTACTTGTTCCACCACTTTAGCAATTTCTGTTATATGCATTGTTTCATCTCCTCCTCGTTTCCGTAATGGGAGATACACAAAAAGACACTTCGCGTATGCAAAGTGCCTGAACATGTGTTTTTTTACACTCTCCCTACGCTGGCATTATCCAACAGGTTCTAATGGTCAACGACAGATTAGCCGTACTCTCAGTCTGCATCCGCAAACTCCCATGTGCTTTCTTATTCATCTACTTCAAAGTCTACTCTTATTCTAGTAAAATAACAAGTTCTTTCCTTTCTTATATGAAAGGTGAAGTGAAAAGAGAGCATTCGTCTTTATATTGCTTTATACCGAATCAGTATGTATAGAAAAACAGCGATAGGATGCGCTCCTATCGCTGTTTTTCATTTTATTATTTTAAAGCTTTAGATACTTCTTTTACCATTTCTGATACAGACTCAAGCCCGCCACCAGATAGGTACCAGTAGTTTGGATCTAAATAAACTACATTGCCATCTTTCACAGCATTTGTTTTGCTAACAATTTCGTTTTCCACTACTTGTTTTGCAGAAGATTTACCGCCAACAACAGCACCTCTATCTACTACAAATAAGTAACCTGGGTTTTTCTCTAAAATATATTCGAATGAAACTTTGTTACCATGTGTATCAGCTTTAATATTTGGGTCAACAGGAGTTATCCCAAATACATCATGGATAATACCGAAGCGAGATTGTGGCCCATATGCACTTACTTGACCATCATTCGCTAAAATAACTAACCCTTTTTTATCGCTCTTCTTAGCTTTTTCATTTAATGCTGCTACGTCTTTTTCAACTGCTGCAATTTCTTTTTTCGCTTGTTCTTCTTTACCGAAGATTTTTGCTAATGTTTCAACGTTTTCTTTAAATGATTTCATGTAATCTTTTGTATTTAACTCTACATAAATTGTTGGAGCAATTTTTTCAAATTCTTTGTATGAATCAGCTTGTCTTCCAGAAATGATAATTAAATCTGGATTCATTTCGTTAATTTTTTCGAAATCTGGCTCTTTTAAGCCACCAACATTTGTATATTTTTTATCTTTATATTTTGAAAGATACGATGGGATATTTTTCTGTGGTACACCAGCCACATCAACGCCTAATTTATCTAAAGTGTCTAATGAACCAAAGTCAAATACTACAACTTTTTTCGGATTTGTTTTAACTTTTGTTTCCCCTAACTTATGCTTGATTGTAATTTCTTTCGCTTTACTTTCACTAGCTTCTGTCTTTTTATCAGTAGAAGCATTATTGCTACATGCTACAGCCATGATAGCAAGCATGAAAGTTAATAGTAGCATCGCTAACTTTTTCATTTCAATCACCTCTATAAGTTTTTTTAAATTATTTTAATTGATCGTGCATTTGCACAATCAAAAATAACTTCCTCTTATGAAAAATAAATACAAATATTATTTCCAGCTATTTCTTCAATGTGGATGTCCATATCATAAATCCCCTTTAAGACTGCTGGATTAATAATTTCATTTGTTGGCCCTTCTTTCATGACCTTTCCATCTTTCAAAGCAACAATATGATCAGAATAACAAGAAGCAAAATTAATATCATGAATTACAATTACAACTGTTTTCCCTAGTTCTTCAACTAAGCGTCTCAGTACTTTCATAATTTGTACAGAATGCTTCATATCTAAATTGTTAAGTGGCTCATCTAGCAAAATATATTCCGTATTTTGAGCAATCACCATAGCGATATACGCCCGTTGTCTTTGCCCACCACTTAGTTGGTCTAAATATTTATGCTGAATATCCTCAAGCTCCATATAACGAATTGCTTCCTCAATATGTTTCTCATCTTCCTTGGTCAAGTTTCCTTGTGAATATGGGAATCTACCAAAGCTGACTAGTTCGCGAATCGTGAGACGCAAATTAATGTGATTCGTTTGCTTTAAAATAGAAATTTTTTTTGCAAGCTCATTACTATTCCACTCACTAATTTCTTTATCCTCTATATAAATTTCACCAGCATCTTTTTTTAATAATCTGCTAATCATGGAAAGCACTGTACTTTTTCCTGCCCCATTCGGACCGATGAAAGATGTGATTTTTCCTTTTGCAATTTTAATCGAAACATCTTCAACAACATTTTTGCTTCCATATTGTTTTGATATATTTCTTACTTCTACCATGATTTACTCTCCTTCAATAGAAGATAAATGAAGTATACGCCCCCAACAAAGTTTACAATGACGCTTAAAGTTGTATTAAATTCAAATACTCTTTCAACAATCAATTGTCCACCTACTAGAGCGATAATACTAATAAAGATAGAACCCATAATTAAATATTTGTGTTTATATGTGTACAAGAATTCACGCGCAACGTTTACTACAAGTAATCCTAAAAATGTAATTGGACCAACTAGCGCTGTAGAAATAGAAACTAAAATTGCGATAACAATTAAAAGTTTTTTTACGACTTTGTCATAATCTACGCCTAAGTTAATTGCCTCTTCTCTTCCAAGTGATAATACGTCTAATAGTTTCAACTCTTTATATACGTAAGCAACCACTACTATAATCCCAATAACGGATACTGCAAGTAACTCTGTTTTCACGTTGTTAATACTGGCAAACATTTTTCCTTGCACAATTTGAAACTCATTCGGATCAATAAGCACTTGCATAAAAGAAGACAAACTTTGAAAGAATGTCCCGAATATTAATCCGATTAAGAGTAAGAAATAAATATTATTTCCTTCTCTTTTAAATAAAAATTTATAAAGAAACAGTGAAAAAATCACCATTAAACTAACGGATATAAGAAAGTTCGCATTTGTATTCATCATAGCAAAATGCTGTGACCCAAATAAAAACACAACAAAAGTTTGAATAAACATGTAAAGCGAATCTAACCCAATCACACTCGGTGTTAAAATACGGTTATTACTAATCGTTTGGAAGATCATAGATGAAAACGCAATAGCTCCACCTGTTATGATCATTGCTAACAATTTCTTCGCTCTTCTTGGTAAAGCATAATCTAGTGTGTTCATATTTAAGTTAATGAATAAAAAGATTCCAATGGCTATTACGGATACAACGGCAAGTACTGCCAACATCAACTTATAATTCTTTTGTTTTCTATGTTGCATATGCGTTTCTCCTCATTAATAAATAAAGGAAGATTCCGCTTCCGATCACTCCTACTGTAAGACCAATCGAAATTTCATACGGATAAATTACGACCCTACCAAGTATATCGCAAGCTAGTACAAAAACAGCTCCTAACAAGGCAGTATGAGGTAAACTATTTTTCAAATGATCTCCGCGATAAATTGAAACGATATTTGGAATAATAAGTCCTAAAAATGGAATCATCCCAACAGTTAAAACAACTAATGCAGAGATGAGAGAAACGATAATAAGCCCAATATTTAGCACTCGATTGTAATTCATTCCTAAATTCGCTGCAAAATCTTCCCCCATTCCAGCAACGGTAAAACGATTTGCATATAAAAAGGCGATGATTACAAGCGGAATAAAAATGGCATCTTTAAATTTAATTCGCTTTAAAATTTGCATAAACAAAAATGTACCAGCTAGCGCAAAAATAAATGCGATAAACATTTTTTCAAGCGGGCTTGCTGTCGTAAATAACATTAAGGAGACTAAAACGCCCAACTTTGCACTATCCATCGTTCCCGCAGTTGTTGGAGATACAAACTTATTTCTGCTCAGTTGCTGCATAATTAAACCACTTATACTTAAACTGACACCAGCAACAATAATACTAATGAGACGTGGTAATCTACTGATAAATACAATTTGCATTTTCTCTTGATTCCAATGCAAAACATCTGTTAGACTCACATCTTTTACACCAATAAAAATAGATGCAACCGATAAAACAATAAGCATGATAAATAAATATCTTTTTTTCATAATGTTTTCATGGTACAGATTATGTTCTGTCGCCATCACTTGATTTCAAACAGATTATAATCCTATCATTTTATCCCCCTCACCTATTTATAGAATGATAGAAATCATAATTCTAGCAAACGCTTCCATTTCTTGCCGCGAACTATTCGTCATAATCCAACCTTTTTTAGATGTATCAATCGGATTCATCTGACGTTTCGGCAACGTTATGGTAACCTCTTTTTAATGATAATGAATTTCATTTGCGATGTCAACGTATAACTTATAATGCAGTGAAGTTGTAAGCAATCGAAATCCCCCATACTCTACCGATTATCCCCACCAATCAAGCTGCTACGGGCAGCCCTCATCCTTATCTTCCTTGCTTCCCTCCCATTCTTGAAGTGAGAAAATAGCGGGATAAACAGATGAAGCTCTATTCCAAACAGCAAATGATAGTGACTCCAAAGCAGTTTCATAAGGTTTATAAAGAAAATAAGAAATTAAGACAAGAAGTAGAGATTCTTAAAGAAGCTATGTCAATTATAACTACCAAATAGAAGGTGTTCCTTACTGTTCTTCTTGAAAACTGTGGTATATTATACGGTATATAGTTAGTAAAGGAGTTTGAATACATGGCAAAGAGTGTAGTAATTGCTGAGAAACCATCAGTTGCACGGGATATCGCAAAAGTATTAAAGTGTACAAAAAAAGGAAATGGATTTTTAGAAGGGGATAAATATATCGTGACTTGGGCTCTTGGACACTTAGTGACACTTGCAGACCCTGAGGCTTATGATAATAAGTATAAAACATGGAATCTTGAAGATCTTCCTATGCTTCCAGAACGTATGAAATTAGTTGTTATAAAACAAACGGGAAAACAGTTTCATGCTGTGAAACATCAACTTAGTCGAAATGATGTTAATGAGATAATTGTGGCTACTGATGCAGGAAGAGAGGGAGAATTGGTTGCCCGTTGGATTATTGAAAAAGCAAAAGTGAAGAAACCCATTAAACGTTTATGGATTTCTTCTGTAACAGACAAAGCAATTAAAGATGGTTTTCGTAATTTAAAACCAGGTAAAACTTATGATAATTTATACGCCTCAGCCGTTGCTCGTTCTGAAGCTGATTGGTATATCGGCTTAAATGCTACTCGTGCATTAACAACAAAATTCAATGCTCAATTAAACTGTGGGCGTGTGCAAACACCAACTGTAGCTATTATTGCGAGTCGTGAAGATGAAATCAAAAACTTTAAAGCTCAAACATACTACGGTATCGAAGCTCAAACAACGAATAATTTAAAACTAACTTGGCAAGATGCAAAAGGAAATAGTCGTAGTTTTAATAAAGAAAAAATTGATGGTATCGTAAAAAGCTTAGATAAACAAAATGCTACTGTTGTGGAAATTGATAAAAAACAGAAGAAATCATTCTCTCCTGGCCTTTATGATTTAACTGAATTGCAACGTGATGCAAATAAAAAGTTCGGTTACTCTGCAAAAGAAACATTAAACATTATGCAGAAATTGTATGAACAGCATAAAGTGCTAACGTATCCTCGTACGGATTCACGCTACATTTCATCTGATATCGTTGGAACACTTCCAGAGCGTCTAAAAGCATGCGGTGTAGGAGACTATCGCTCTTTAGCACATAAGATTTTAAATAAGCCGATAAAATCTAATAAATCATTTGTTGATAATAGTAAAGTAAGTGATCATCACGCAATTATTCCAACAGAGGGATATGTTAATTTCTCTGCGTTCACTGATAAAGAACGTAAAATTTATGATTTAGTTGTAAAACGTTTCTTAGCTGTTTTATTCCCAGCATTTGAATACGAACAACTAACATTACGCACAAAAATTGGGAATGAAACGTTCATTGCGCGCGGAAAAACAATTTTACATGCTGGTTGGAAAGAAGTATATGAAAACCACTTTGAAGATGATGATGTAACTGATGACGTAAAAGAACAACTTCTACCTCGTATTGAAAAAGGTGATACATTAACTATAAAGTTAATTACGCAAACATCAGGTCAAACAAAACCACCTGCACGATTTAATGAAGCAACTTTACTTTCAGCAATGGAGAACCCTACAAAATATATGGATACGCAAAATAAACAACTTGCTGATACGTTAAAATCGACTGGTGGATTAGGTACTGTAGCGACACGTGCAGATATTATCGACAAACTTTTCAACTCTTTCTTAATTGAAAAACGTGGTAAAGATATTCATATTACCTCAAAAGGTCGTCAATTACTTGATTTAGTACCAGAAGAATTAAAATCACCTACACTAACTGGTGAGTGGGAACAAAAACTTGAGGCAATTGCAAAGGGGAAACTGAAAAAAGAAGTATTCATTTCAGAAATGAAGAACTATACGAAAGAGATTGTTTCTGAAATTAAATCGAGTAATAAAAAATATAAACATGACAACATTTCTACGAAGTCTTGTCCAGACTGCGGTAAACCAATGCTAGAGGTAAACGGCAAAAAAGGAAAAATGCTCGTATGCCAAGACCGTGAATGTGGTCACCGTAAAAATGTATCCCGCATAACAAATGCCCGTTGCCCGCAATGTAAGAAAAAATTAGAGCTACGTGGTGAGGGGGCTGGTCAAATCTTTGCATGTAGATGCGGCTACCGTGAGAAGCTATCTACCTTCCAAGAACGCCGCAAAAAAGAATCTGGTAACAAAGCAGATAAACGTTTCGTTCAAAAATATATGAAACAGCAGCAAAAAGAAGCAGAGCCATTAAATAATGCATTAGCAGAAGCATTAAAGAAATTGAAATTTGATTAAATGAAAAAAGCATTGTCCATCAAAAGTTTTGATGGACAATGCTTTTTTCGATTAAGGTGAAACAGTGAAAGTCAGTTTAGAAAAAGGATATGGGAACTGAATCTATAGTATGAAGTAGCATTAGCTAGAAAAATATTTCTAATCGTTTGATTTCCAATCTTATTTACAACACCGCGCTGGAACATGGTCTCAATATTGCCCTGTGATAATCGTAAAACACTCAACAAAAAAATTTAAAACTGCTATACATTTTTCGATTACTTTATCATTTCTAAAACGCCATATTAATCAAACAAAAGGTTCCTACCAAATTCGGTAGAAACCTTTATAATTAGTGAATAATTTTACTTCCTTTTGCATTCTCAACAAACTTTTCACTCGATTTATTAATTGGTGTTTTCAGTAATAATGCAAGAATTAACATGATTACAACGAACACACTCAATACAAGTAAATCTCTAATGACAATATCCCAAAGCATTCCACCTACTGTTTCACGAATTGCACTAATCGCATATGTGAACGGCAAGAATGGATACATTGCTTGGAAGAATTTCGGTAACATTTGAATTGGGAACGTTCCTCCCGACCCAGCTACTTGTAGTACGAGTAAAATGATTGCCATTGATTTCCCAACGTTTCCGAAAACAGAAACGAGAGAGTATACGATGCAAACAAAGACTGCACTGCTAAATAAACTGAATACCACAAACCAGAATTTATCAACTACGTACGTACCAAGTAAGAACATATCTCCCATCGATACGATAAACGCTTGTGCAAGCCCTATCGTTAAAAACGTTAAGAAGCGTCCAAAATAAATTTCATGACTCTTATATTCCGTCCCCGGTTCATGCACTTCTACTGTTAATAATGAAACCATTAACAATGCTCCTACCCATAATGCAAGCACTGTATAAAACGGTGACATTGCTGAGCCATAGTTTGGCATTGCAAATAATTTATTTTCTTTTAATTTCACAGGATTGGCAAAGAAATCACTTTGCTTTTCAACATCATTTTTCAATAAACGAATAATATCTTTTATATCCTCTTCCGATTCAAACTGACGAATTTTATCTGCTAGTTCCTTTATTTTTTGCTGAGTAGCTGGCATCTGCGCTTTAATATCTTTCAGTTTCTTTGTGCCTTCTACCAATCCTTTTGAGGAGTCTTCTAGCAACTTCTTCACATCTGGAAGCTTTTTATTCGCATCACTTAAAATTTTAGATGTATTTTTTGACATCTCTTTTGTACGTGCAATTGCTGCATTGAAGTTTGGAACGATTTCGGAATCGTACCTTGCTAAAATATCACCTAATTGTGCTGAAGTATTTTTGGATACTTCATTAATACTTTCAATAATATCTTTCGCAGGTTGTTGTCCTTTATTAATCGCTTCAATTCCTTTATCAGTTAATTTTATACCTTTTTGTAGAAGACTTTGTGCTTTTTTCAGCTTCGCAATTTGATTATTAAAGTTTTTATCACTATTGACATCAGCAAAAACTTTATTCGCACTCTCTAAGACAGGTATCATATCAGTAATCATATTTGAAGCTGCTTGGAATTGACTGTTTAAACTATTTAAAGCTACTTTTGTTGAATCTAATCCATTAATCCCTTTATTTTCAAAGTCTTCTTTTGCTTTTTGAAGGATAGATTTAGTTTGTTCATATTGCTGTCTTACCTTATTATACTCTTCATTCACTTTATCACTAGTCTGCTCCAAAGTACTGACTGCTTTTTTATAATCCGCTACAAACGTTTCATTATAATCCTTTTCCGCTTGATCAATTAAAGCGTTTGTTGCGTCTAATTTTTGATTAATTGCATCTCTCACATCTTGTTTTACTTCTTGTCCTGAACTAATTAAGTCATTAAGACGTTTAAATCGATTGTTCAAATCTTGCTGTCCTTCTCGAATAGCTGTTAAATGTGCTACTCTATCACCGAAAAACTTCTTACCAAAATCAGTTGTTGCATTCTGCTGAAGTGTAGACATCATGGTAATGATTGAAGAAAGATTGTCTATATGAGTCTGGAGATTATTAGAAATAGTAGTGATATTTTTCTTTGCTATTTCAGGATCAATACTTCCATTTTGTAACCCATCCATCACACTCTGTGCATATGCAGTACCTGTACGTGCTGAGTTTAAAACACTATTCACTGTTTGATTAATGTTTCTTGCTATATTTTTGTAACCTTCATCATTAATTTTTGGAAGGTCCGGCAGCGTAGGTAACTGAGAAATATCAGGAATATTCAAATTCGCCCCAGGTCCCATTAAGAAATCTGTTATAGCCGCTGCACCATCCATTCCGCTTTTTAGAGCCGTTAAATCTCTCTTTATTGTTCCTGGTGCATTCTGTAATGTCTCATCATTTCGTGCAAAGAATTTATCTAAGTTGTTCAAAGTTTCCTGCCCATCATTAATAACGCTCTGTACAACTGGCAGATCCTCTTGCGCTACTTTTACAATATCTTGCGCTCTAGTTGCATCATCTAGTGCTGTATCCATAAGTTTATTCATTTTTGGAAATTGCGCTTCTAACTTAAATACAAGATCTTTTACTTTTTCAATACTTGGCAAGTTTGTTTCTAAATCGATTCCAAGGCTATTGAAAATTTTAAAAATCTCTCCGTTTGCTGTTTTAACAAAGTTCTTACTAATTTCTTCTGTAATACCTGATGCACCTTTTGCTGTAATTTTCGGTGCAATCGCATTTACTTTTTCGTTTACGAAATAATCTAGTTCTGGTTTTTGCGGATTATCACTAATAACCGTCGCAATTTTTTCAGAGAAATCTTTTGGAATTGTAATACTTGCATAGTAATCTCCATGTTCAACCCCGTAGATTGCTTGTTTCTCATCAACAAACTTCCAACCTAGATTTTTGTTTTTCTTGAGTGAATTGACAATTTCGTCCCCGATGTTAATATCTTTCCCCCTTATATTCGAACCAGCATCTTGGTTAGAAACTGCAATTGGCACCTCGTTTGTATTCCCGTATGGATCCCAAGAAGCCTTAATGTTAAACCATGCATATAACGATGGCAAAATCATTAATCCTAGTACAATAACAATCGCAGCCCAATGTTTAGCTACATTCCGTACATCTGTCGTATAAATACGCCATATTTGTTTCATATAAGCAATCACCTAATTATATATTTTTCCTTATTCCAAAAACGATACATGCATTTTGCAATTATATCATTTTCCACCACCCGAATTAAACGAAAATACTCGATTTTTCCAATCTATTCTTTTGCTTACTTCATTATATAACGAAGTAAGCAAAAGAATACATACAAAATGACCAAATTGGTTTTACATTCATTAATAACAAATATATAGGAAATGTCATAAAAAATACAAGTATTTTCTCTTGGAAATACTTGTATTTTTCAAAAACATCCTCATAGCTTCTGCAGCACTATGAGGATTTCTTCTATTATACGTTCAATTGAACTTCTACTCCAAAATGATCTGAAATGATCTTCCGATTCATACCATTAAAAATAACTTTTGAAGAAAAAACCTTTACTGGTTTGTTACTTAACACTAGATCAATCCGCAAGTTTTGCTTATTTTCGTCCCAGCCAGCAATTTTCCCTTGTACGGTTGTTCCTTCATCTTTCTCCATCGCTAATGCGTATGTATCGTAAAAATTATTTTGTATCATATAATCATATCCTTCTCCTCTTAAATGAGCATTATTATTAAAATCACCCATTAAGAATGAAAGCTCATGATCATCAATGTGCTCCATGAAACGATTCACTTGTTCTCGGAATGGTTCTTCCTCATCATTCCACCAACCAAGGTGACAAGAATAAAAGGTTATGTTTTTCCCTTGATAAAAAATTGTTGCATAAACAATCTTACGTGTTTTCCAATACGTTGTATCCTTACTTTCTGATACGAAGAAAGAACCTCGTTTTATAATCGGATGCTTCGTTATAATGGCTGAACCTTCTTCATATATGTCATAGCCAATATGCGCGAAGTCCCAAACCATACTGTAATTTTCTAAACCTAACTGTTTAAGCTCTGCAAGCAATATAAGACCAAAGTTATCCTTCTTTTTGTTACCATATACACTTTGAGCTTTTATAGATTGGCTTACCTCTTGTAAAGCAATTACATCGTAATTTTCTTCTTGAATCGTCTTAGCAAGGTATTTTATTTTTTCTAATTGATTCTCTTCTTGCCAAGAATGACAATTTAAAGTTAATACTTTCATTTCTTATGCACCTAACATGTCTTGAATATCTGATTTTAATACATCTGCTTTTGGACCGTATACAGCTTGCACACCTTTATCTTTTACAATAAGCCCTAATGCCCCATTTTGTTTCCAATCTGTTTCTGGTGCAACGACACTTAAATCTTTCACTGTCACACGTAAACGTGTCATACAAGCATCTACATCTGCAATATTATCCTTTCCACCTAGAAGGTCAATAACTTTTGTTGCTAAAGACCCTTCTTTTCCATTTGCTATTTGTTCTGAAGAATCATCTTCATTATCAATATAATTACCCGCACGCCCTGGAGTTGGTAAATTAAACTTTTTAATTAAGAAATGAAATACGGTAAAGTTTAAAATAAAGAACATTACTGAAACAATCACAAAATGAATTAAGTCTCTTGTTAACCCTGCATGAACCATCATTGGTGTACGAGTCATTAATTCAATAAATCCAAATGCATGTACTCGTAAATTAATAAGATCTGCCAATGCAAATGCAAGACCTGTTGTAATTGCATACACTATATATAATAATGGAGCGATGAACATAAACATAAATTCAATCGGCTCTGTAACACCTGTTAAAAATACCGCTAATGCTGCTGAAAAGAACATCGGCTTATATTTTGCACGTTTGTCTTTATCAACATTGTAAAACATTGCAAATGCAATCCCAATTAGTGATGCTGTCGATCCAATTACTTGTCCTACTTTAAAACGAGCTGGCACTACATTATTTAACAAATCGTTATATGCTTTTGTATCCCCATTTGTTAATAAATTATTTAAATCTGTAACCCATGCCAACCATAGCGGGTCTTGTCCTGCAACCACTTGACCAACTTTCGAACCCGTTAACATTGTATATGTCCCACCAAGTTCTGTATAGTTCATCGGAATCGTTAACATATGATGTAATCCAAACGGCAATAACAGACGCTCTAATGTCCCGTATACGAATGGCGCGACAACTGGTGCACTGTCTTTCGATGCCGCAATCCAGCGTCCGAACTCATTTAATCCACTTTGGATGAACGGCCATAAAAGTGATAAAACAATTGCCGTAATGGTAGACCAAACAATTACAACAAATGGTACAAAACGTTTCCCATTAAAAAATGCTAATGCCTGTGGTAATTTATTATAGTTATAATATTTATTATATAAAGTGGCACCTAAAAACCCTGTAATAATCCCTACGAATACTCCCATATTGAGCGCTGGTGCACCAAGTATAGAAGTGAAATAATCTTTTACAAGTAAATCTCCAGCTAATAATGAAGAAACTTCCGCTTTTGAATCCGCTAACATTTCAGTGTTAACACCAAATATAGCTCCCGTAATCCGGTTTGTTAACACAAATGCTAACAGCGCTGCAAACGCACCGCCTGCGCGGTCCTTTGCCCACGATCCCCCAATTGCTACTGCAAATAAAATATGCAAGTTTGTAATAATCGCCCAACCAATGTCTTCCATAACTCTAGCAATCATATGTACAGCATTTACATCTCCAGCAGCCATACCGATTAGCTTACCAATAGAAATCATTAAACCTGCAGCTGGCATAACTGCTACAACAACTAACAACGCTTTCCCAAACTTCTGCCAAAAATCAAAAGACGTAATTTTCATCTGTTTTTTCCTCCCTTTGTTTACCAGTTTCCTAATAAGACAACATAGAATTTCTCTACATATATGAAAACAATTCCAAACAGAGAATTGACGCAAACGTTTTCATAAATTAATTTTAATAAAAGCGCTTTCGCATTGCAATAAAAAGTTTTTTCTAAACAAAAAAAGATGCTACGAGAGCACCATTTTTTTAAGAAATACGATAAATTCTTGCTTCATAAGGATTTAAGATGATTTTCTTATTTCCTTCATCTTCAGAAATTTCATAGTTACTTAAAAGCAATCGATTGCTTTCTAACGTGTATGAATTCTTATGATAGATAGCTTCCTTGCTTGACAGATTGGTAATCACAATTATTTTTTCATCTTGTAATGTACGCGTGTATGCATAAATTTGCGGATCATCCTCTAATAATAAATCATACGTACCGTAATTGAAAACAGCATGTGCCTTTTTTAGAGCAATCATTTTCTTATAAAAATTCAAAATAGAATTGGGTTCTTCTTGCTGCTTTTGGACATTGATTTCTTTATAATTTGGATTGATTCCAAACCAAGGTGTTCCTGTTGTAAAACCTGCATTTTCTTCGCTACTCCACTGCATAGGTGTACGCGAATTATCGCGACAAGATGCCCATATAATTTCCATCATTTCTTGATGCGATACACCTTGTGCAATTTTCTCACGGTATAAATTTTTAATAGCTACATCGTCATAATCATCGATATTAGGAAACTGAACATTTGTCATCCCAATCTCTTGCCCTTGATAAATAAATGGCGTTCCATGCATAAAGAAATACATCGCTCCTAAAGCTGTTGCACTTTCACGCCAATATTGCTGATCGTCTCCCCAAGTCGATACAATACGTGGCTTATCATGGTTTTCAATATAAAGTGCGTTCCACCCTTTATTTTCTAAACCTTTTTGCCATTTTGTTAACACTTTCTTCAACTCTACAACATCAAGTTCTTTTTTCTTTTCAGCATCCCATAAACTTAAATGTTCAAATTGAAATACCATATTGAATTTACCGTTTTCCTCTCCAACCCAAAGATCTGCATCTTCAATTTTGACACCATTCGCTTCTCCAACAGTCATAATATCGTATTTTGCAAATGTATTCTCTTTTAGTTCCTCTAATAACGGCTGAATACCATTCACATTCATATGTTTATCAAAAGAAGATACATAAGGTAACCCTTTGGGATTTGGCATGTCTTTTAGTCCTTCTTCTTTCTTAATATGACTAATCGCATCAACACGAAATCCATCTATTCCCTTATCTAACCACCAGTTCACTGTCTCATATAAAGCTTCGCGAACCTCTTTATTCTCCCAATTTAAATCCGGCTGTTTCCGTGAGAATATGTGTAAGTAATATTGGTCTGTTGTCTCATCATATTCCCAAGCAGAACCATTAAAAATACTTTCCCAGTTATTCGGCTCTTTTCCATCCTTACCATCACGCCAAATATACCAATCGCGTTTTGGATTATCCTTAGATGATCGCGATTCAATAAACCAAGGATGTTCATCACTTGTATGATTAATAACCAAATCAATAATTAATTTCATACCGCGCTTATGCACTTCTTCTAGTAATGCATCAAAGTCTGCCATTGTACCGAACTCATCCATAATTTCGCGATAGTCACTAATATCATAACCATTATCATCGTTTGGTGATTTATACATTGGACAAATCCAAATAACATCTATCCCTAAATCTTTTAAATAATCAAGCTTTGCTATAATACCTTGTAAATCTCCAATACCATCACCATTTGAATCCATAAAGCTACGTGGGTAAATTTGATAAGCGACAGCTTCTTTCCACCATATTTTATTCATAATAGCGCTCTCCTTCTATATCCCTCTTTTTTTATGCAAACGTTTTCGTAACACTATCATAACAAAATATATCAAGTTTGCAACGATAATTTTCATCTTACTATTCAATATCCTCTTTTCTCTCAAAAACAATACCCTTTTATTTTTGCCTATTTTTTTTTGCAAATTTACAGGCTATCCCTTATCTATCTCCTTTTGTTCTCACTAAATAAAAAAAGCCATCCAATTTATGTTTGATTTCTCTCAACATTTTGGATGACTACCTCTTCTTCTCATTTCTTCTACTCATTCTGTCAATTATGTGCTGTCTTTTTGTCATGTAATAACTTCAATTCGATATTTGGTATTGTATTTCCCACTACATTTTCATCTAATGAAACTGGAATTTGAAATTTAAATTGTTTTGTTTCATGCCGCTGTAAATAAATAGGTGTTGGTACGTGATAACCTTCGATATTTTGTTCTGTATCTTGATGCAACACAAGTTGTAATGCTTGTGCATAATTGCGATAATTCTTTAAAGTAACTACACAATTTTTCTCTCGTTTCTCTCCTCTTTTCTCTATCTTGCATTCACTATCTTCCTTTTTATATTCAATTGCCTCTAACCCTGTTTTCCCCGCATAGTACCAAGTTTTATCAAGAGTTTGAATGAGTTGATTAAATGTGAATGGCAATATACACATTATTACTCCTATACATCCACTTTTCATTTTATGAAATCTTTTTAACCAGTTAGAATGATTCTTTTCCATCCACTTCATAAAAAGTAAAAAAGAAAGCCCTTGTAATACACAAGATGTAACCCATACATTTGAAATTTTATAATTCATATAAATATATGTATCTACTGGAAGTCCATATGAATGAAATAATTTCTCTCCTACTAGTTCGTTATCGTTTGGAAATTTTAACACTAGTAATACCCCGACACTATAAAATATAGCAAGCAATCGATCATATTCAATACGGATCATTCTTTCTTCTCCTTTGTTTTTATTATCGATTTTAGCCAATATTATCGGAATATACAATCTTTTTATAGAAATGCCTCATAAATATATATTCATTCATGTACAATTAAAATGATAAAAGCATTGATACATCTTTATGTCTCAATGCTTCTTTTCTCTCACATTCATTATTGTATTTTTCACATAGCGCTTTCTTCAAAATAAGTAGGATTATGTATTGTAATTTTTTTACCTAACACGGTAACAATACGGTCATTTTTCAATTGTTTTAATACGCTGCTAACTGTCTCTCGAGATGTTCCAGATATTTTAGAAATTTCAATTGTTGTCAGTGGACAAGGGATTACAATTTCTTCACCGTTTGGTTCGCCTAAGTCATGCATTAAATAATTTAATGTTTGAATAACACGATCTTGTGCATTAGGAATCGTAATGTTTTGCACACGATTTTCATTCAACTTTAATATTGAGGATAACTGCTGAACAATGTGCATTAATTGTGTTCGATTTGCCTTCACCATATCTTCAAAAATTACTGTCGGAATATAATACACATCGACATCAGTTATAGCTTCTGCCGTATAGCTGTATCCTTTATCAGTAAACATACCACTATAAGGAAAAATAGAATATCTCTTTACATAGTCTTCATATAATAAATTTCCACTTTGATTTACTCGTTCTAACTTTACAAAACCATCTAACATAAGGTAAATTCGTTCTCTTGAATCTCCTTCTAAAAATAAAAATTGTCCTTTCTTATAGGTGCGCCAATAAATAAATTCCGTTAAACCTTTTAACTTTTTGTCTGTTACATGAGAAAATAATTCAAACTGCTTTAAATCTTTAACCACATTCCGCCTATTCATAAGAAATCCCTCTTTCTTGCTATACATAGTATTAAAACATCAAGAAAGCGCATTCAAGTAAATTTTATCATAACCCATCCACATCTCTTAATTTCATAATGAATACTTTATGAACATTGATTACGAAAGATTATTAGTAAGTAAAAAGAATGAAGCGAACCGCTTCATTCTTTTTACTTACTAGCTTTGAACTCCCCCACTTAGCTAACGCTTGAAGTGGAGGATTCCTACGAACACCGATGTACCCATCGGTTATTCAGTAGGCTACCCCCGCAGTTCCTACGGTTAATACGAAATTCGTATGGTATTTGCAGTCTTATCTTAAATAAGCTACCTTACACATACACATGCTTCTTGTTGAGAAATAATAGTACCTGCTTTCTCTTCCAATGCTTCATATATTTTGTCTAAAGAAGTAATAATTGTTTTTCGTCCTGGGCCTGCATTAACAAAATGAATAGCTGCTTCAATTTTCGGAAGCATACTTCCTGGTGCAAATTGCTGTTCCTCTATATATTTTTTTAATTCATCCACTCCAATCGATTCTAGTCTCTTCTGATTTGGTTGATTATAATTTATGTATACATAATCAACTGCGGTTAAAATGATGAGAGTGTCCGCACCTACTAGTTCAGCTAGCTTTTGAGCAGCAAAATCCTTATCAATAACAGCCTCCGTTCCTCTCAATCCTTCTTCAGATTCAATTACTGGGATCCCACCACCACCAACAGCGATTACGATATTCCCAGCTTCTACCAATGAATTGATTACTTTATGTTCATGAATGCTCACAGGCTTTGGTGACGGAACAACTCGTCTCCATCCTCTTCCGGCATCTTCCTTAAATACAGCTTTTGTTTCCTTCATTAAGTGTCTTGCTTCCTCTTCCGTATAAAAGGGTCCTATTGGTTTTGTAGGGTTTTGAAATGCTTCATCTTTCTCATCAACAATCACACGAGTTATTACTGTTGCTACTTCTTTTTTTATATTTTGTTTTTTCAGCGCTTTTTCAATTGCATTTTCCATCCAATACCCAATCATTCCTTGGCTCATTGCACCGCAAGTATCCAATGGCATCGCCGGTGTTTTCTCTGTTTCTGCTACTTTTTGTTGTAATAAAATATTCCCCACTTGTGGACCATTCCCATGTGCAATTACAATATCAATGTTATTTCCCATAATTTTAACAAGTTGTTCTGCTGTTCTTTCTAGTGCTTTCTGCTGAGCCTCAGCAGTAGCATTTCCAGATTGTATTGCATTTCCTCCTAATGCAACTACGATTTTTCTTCTTTTCATATTTCAGCCCTCCATTTCATTTTTTATAACGTAATACTACCTGTAATTAATCCATAAATTGCAAATAATGCTAATGCACCAATTGCTACAGATGATGCTAACTCTATACGAGTAAATATTTGTTTTTGATGTGTTTGCTTTTGAACATTGTAAAAAATGAAAATACCAGGTGCATATAAAGTCATGGTTAATAACAAGTATTCTAGTCCCGCAGCATAGACTAACCAAACTCCATAAATACTTGCAACCAAACCAATGATTATATTTTTTATACGATCATTTTCTTTAGATTTCAAACTATATTTAAGTTGATAAAATGCTGAAAAAGCATACGGAATTAAAATAGCTGAGGATGCAAGAGAGAAAGCAAAGTTATATGCTTGATCTGAAACAACAAATGTTAATAAGAAAATTTGAATGAGCCCATTTGTTATCCATAATGAGTTCACAGGAGCTTTGTTTTTATTCTCTTTTGCAAACCATTTCGGAAATACTCCATCTTTGGCAGCTAAGTATGGAATTTCGGATGCAAGTAATGTCCAACCTAACCAAGCACCCAATACAGAAATGACTAAACCTAAATTAATAAAGACTGCCCCCCATTTTCCAACTATACTTTCAAATAAATATGCCATAGCTGGATTTCTCAAATTTGCTACATCTGCTTGTTTCATGAGTCCTAGGGATAACAATGTAATTAAAATATAAATAATCAATGTACCAATTAATCCAATAACTGTCGCTTTTCCAACATCACTTCTATTTTTAGCGCGGCTTGATAGAACAACAGCTCCTTCAACACCAATAAATACCCAAAGTGTGACAAGCATTGTACTCTTCACTTGGCTACCTACCGCTCCCCAAGAAAAAGAACCAGCTTGTCCCCAAAAGCCGTCTAAGAAAATATCAAAATGAAAAACGAAAATTCCTACCATAATAAATACAAATACAGGCACTAATTTCGCAATTGTCGTTACTAAGTTCACAAGTGCTGCTGATTGTACCCCGCGTAAAATTAGCATGTGAACGCACCAAAGTAATACACTTGCTCCAATAATAGATGCAACGTTTTGCCCCCCTTCAAAAATAGGGAAGAAATATCCTAATGAAGCAAATAATAATGTACCGTAAGCGACATTCCCTAGCCAAGCTGACAGCCAATACCCCCACGCACTATTAAATCCCATAAAATTACCAAATCCAGCTTTTGCATAACTAAAAATGCCACCATCTAAATCTGGTCTTTTGACAGTTAAATTTTGAAAAGATAAACCAAGGGCAATCATTCCAATACCCGTTATAATCCATCCAATAATAATAGCCCCTGCGCCAGCACCTTTTGCCATATCACTCGCCAAATTAAATGCACCACCGCCAATCATAGAACCAACTACAAGGGCGATTAAAGTAAAGAGTCCTAATTTCTTTTCTTCATCCATTCCACTCACCTCTCTTAATTTGCAATATTACAAATAGTGAATGATTATATCCAAAGGAGGAGAAAGGAAGGAAGCAATACTTCCTTCTTTATTTCATATCCCCTAAAGTAGCTGCCATAACCGCTTTAATTGTGTGCATTCTATTTTCAGCTTGATCAAATACTTTTGAATATTTACTGCGGAATACCTCGTCTGTTACCTCCATTTCGTTCAAGCCGTATTTTTCATAAATTTCTTTACCATACATTGTTTCCACATCATGAAATGCAGGTAAACAATGTAGGAAAATCACATTATCATTTCCTGTTGCTTGAATCATTTGCATATTCACTTGATAAGGCGTTAATAAAGCAATCCGTTCAGCAAATTTATCTTCTTCTCCCATAGATACCCATACATCTGTATAAATGACATCTGCATCTGCAACCGCTTCTTCCACATCGCTTGTTACCATAACACGATTACTATATTGTTTCGCTAAGTCGATTACTTCTTGCGCTGGCCATAATGACTCTGGTGCACAAATACGAACTTCCATTCCAACAATTGAACCACCAACTAATAAACTATTCGCTACATTATTCCGGCCATCACCAACATAAACAAGCTTCACACCTTTCAAATGCCCTACGTGCTCTTTAATTGTTAGAAGGTCTGCAAGTGTTTGTGTCGGATGCCACATATCTGTTAAACCGTTCCATACTGGCACACCAGAGTTTGCAGCTAACGATTCTACTGTTTCATGAGAAAAACCACGGAACTCAATTCCATCAAACATACGGCCTAACACTTTTGCTGTATCTTCAACAGATTCCTTTTTACCAAGCTGAATATCACCTTTTCCCAAATATTCAGGATTTGCACCCAAATCAGTACAAGCGACTGTAAATGCGCATCTTGTACGGGTTGAAGTTTTTTCAAATAGGAGTGCAACGTTTTTTCCTTCTAAATAATGATGTGGGATACCATTTTTCTTTTTCTCTTTTAATTCCGCTGCTAAATCAAGAAAATATAATAATTCTTCTTTTGTAAAATCTTTTTCAGCAAGAAAACTTCTTCCTTTTAAGTTTGATCTCGTCATTAACATCGTTCATCCCTACTTTCTCCGTTATTTATCACTAAATATCTTTTCTAACAATCGGCATACTCATGCAACGTGGACCCCCACGACCGCGTGATAATTCCGAGCTTAATACCTCAATTACTTCAATTCCATGTTCACGTAATAAAGCATTTGATACATAGTTGCGATCATATGTAACAACTACTCCTGGAGCAATTGCTAATGTATTCGATCCATCATTCCATTGTTCACGAGCAGAAGCAATTACATCTCCTCCTCCACAAGGAATCAATACTAATTCTTGTAAGCCTAAAACTTCTTTTAAAACTTCCATCAACGATGTGCGATGTGTAATTTTAAGAGTCTCTTCATCCAGACCTTTTTCCAAAATGTAAATGTTCATATTCCCTTTTGGTCCTTGAATAGCTGGATGAATGGTAAATTTATCATAGTCAACCATCGTAAAGACTGTATCTAGATGCATAAATGCTCGGCATTTTGGAATTTCTATTGCCAATACTTTTTTAATTTTATTTTGACGACTAAATAAGTTCTTAGCCAACCGTTCAATCGCTTTTGCTGATGTACGAGCAGATACACCAATCGCAACTGTTTCTTCATTTAAGATAAGTTCGTCACCGCCTTCAATTGGAAACTTATAATCACGATTTAACCAAACTGGTACATTATGATTTGCAAATCGTGGATGATATTTCATAATGTATTCTATAAACAATGATTCACGTCTACGTGCTGGTTCTCTCATTTTGTTAATGGTTACCCCTTCACCTATCGTAGCCGCCGGATCACGCGTAAAATATAAATTTGGCATTGGGTCTAAATAAAACGGATAATGATCTTCCATTAATTCGTATAGATGTGTTTTTTGACTTGTGTCAATTTCATTTTTCCGCACACCGCCCATAATTTTTTGAATCAATTCTTCATTTGAAAAGGAAAGTAAATATTCTTTTAAGGTTTGATGCGCAACATTGGCATCAGCTTGCCCTTCTTTTAAAATACGATTAACAAATTCTTCACGAAGTTTTTTATCAGTTAATGCCTCTGCTGCTAGCGTTTCTAAATAAAGAACTTCCACACCCCGATTACGTAATGTTTGTGCAAAGTAATCATGCTCTTTTTGAACAATTGGTAAGTAGGGAATATCGTCAAATAATAATTGTTGCAAATAATCTGGTGTTAAATTCTCCAATTCTTTTCCAGGACGTTTTAATAAAACCGTTTGCAACTCCCCAATTTCTGAAGTAACATGAATCGGATGTTTCATTTGTTGTACCTCCCTTTAAGTTCGTTTGATATCTTACAAGTACATCATAAACAGAAAACATTTCCGCTTTTGTGAAAAGGTTAACATTCAATGGTGAAATATTTCACAAATTATTTTTTAAAGTCATATATAGTTGTATTTTTATAAATCGTTTTATCACATATCTCACAATATAGTTATTTGTTCTGTATATATCAATGAATATTAGAGTATGAAATGTATAAAAAAAATCCCATTTCTAATCTCTATTAGAAATGGGATTTCATCTACATAATAAAATTTAGTCGTTCTTCTAAAATTTTTCTATCAGAAAGAGAATGAGAAATAATAAGACATGTATCGTTTCCACATACACATCCTATTTTTTCTTTCCAATCTAACGAATCCAACAAAGCACCAATCACATGTGCATTACCAGGTAACGTTTTAATAACCGTTAATCGATCTACATA
Organism: Bacillus cytotoxicus NVH 391-98; assembly: GCF_000017425.1. Lineage (GTDB taxonomy): Bacteria > Bacillota > Bacilli > Bacillales > Bacillaceae_G > Bacillus_A > Bacillus_A cytotoxicus. The sequence continues at coordinate 395,776 of NC_009674.1, read as the reverse complement.
ATCAACTTTCACAACTACTTCTTCTAATTTTTTCTTTAACTGCATATCCGTTTGTAAATGATCCTTCGAGAAAAATTTATATATTGGTAATCCTTTTGAAGAAGCTACTTTTATTATATTTAATTCTCGAATATCTCTCGAAATGGTAGCTTGTGTTACAGACACACCTTGTTCTGCCAATAATTCTACTAATCGCTCTTGTGTATCTATTTCATATTCTTCTACTAATTGTTTAATAAGTCGTTGTCTTTTTTCTCTTTTCATAAAAGACACCCCTTCTAACATTATAACTTTATTATATCTTGCTATAATTTTCATTCAAAAGAGACAATCATAAAAGTTGCGGAAACGTTCATAGTTTTTAGTAAAAATTCATTATTTATATCACTTATATGATGTATTGTGTTATGTATCTAGAAATAAAAAAATGCTCGTAAAGTGCTTCAGAAAAAATTCTCACAAGATAAAAAGGAAGAACATAAAATCATTCTTCCTTTTATAACATAAATCGTTCTATTGTTTGCTTTAACTCAGTTGCCTGTTTTTCTAATTGCTCTAACAACTGATTAATTGCTATCATATTTTTAGATTGTTGCATGGTTACCCTTGCAACTTCTTGTGAGCCTGCCGATGTTTCTTCTGCAATTGCTGCTACTGCTTTCGTTTGCGTACCTGTTACTTGAATATGTTCTACTTGCTCCTTCATATAACCACTAATCTTTTTCGTTGCATCTGCTACTTCCATAATACTTTCTGACATCTCTTTTAAAATCAATTCCGTTGCTTCTCCGCGCTTTGCTTCTTCGTTAGCAGACTTAACTTGCTCTGTCATTTGCATTGCTACTTGTTGTACTTCATTCTTCATATCGCAAAGTAACTGAGATATATTTCGCGCTGAATGATCGCTCTCATCAGCAAGCTTCCGAACCTCTTCTGCTACAACAGCAAATCCTCTTCCGTGTTCTCCAGCGCGAGCAGCTTCAATTGATGCATTTAGCGCCAATAAATTTGTTTGACTCGCTATTTCACTTACCACAGAAACAATATGTTCAACTTGTTTCATTCGTTCTTCTAATTTTTGCACATTGTGCATAGATTGTTCATTCTCTTTTGCAAGTGTCTGAATTCCTTTAATAAGTGATGTGAATACTTTCGTACTCTGCCCTAATGCTTGCACCATTTCAGAAGATAATTGATCGGATTGATTTGCCTTTTCTTCCACTTCACTAGCAATGGATGTTGTTTGGTCTACAGTGGAAACAATCGTCTGAATAGATGCTGCTGACTGTTCCGCTCCTGAGGAAATTTCAGCTAATGTTTCTGACACAACTTGTGCTTGCTTTGTCGCTTCATTTGTTTGTTTTCTAATTTGCTGCACTTGCATGTTTGTATAAGAAAATGTTGTATCGATATTGTTTACCATTGTGCGCAAATTTCCTAGCATCATATTAAAAGCAATGCTTAAGGATTTTATTTCATCATCTACTTTTGGTAATGGTACATTTTCACGAATATCACCTTCAGCAGCTCTATGAGCAGCTTCCTCCAATTTACGTAAAGGCTTAATTAAAAAAACTGCTGCAACATATGCTAGAATACCAGACCATATTACCCCTAACAGCATTACAACAATATTATAAACTGTTTGACTTACATAACTTTGAAAATAGTCGTACAACACATAAATAAAAAATAAACTTGTCGAATACGTAATCAATGCCAAAATTGTTGTAAATAACATAAGCTGCATACGTAAACCAAAAGAAAAGGTTTTCTGCTCTCTTTCCACCTTCGCATTCCTCCCCATTAACTATATAAATACTACTTCTATATTATTATCCATATTTTTATTATAGAAAGATATAAAGATTTTTAAAACACCTTATAATCAGAAAACAAATTGTAATCTTCTCCATATAACGAGAAACATACTATACTGGCTCATGAAATAATGTTTCATACATAACATCTAGAACTTTAAAAAATAGAGGATTTTGCCGTTTTATGACTAATAACAAAAAGAAGGAACACATTTATCAAAATATAAAATTCACTGGGGGTTTGGTATGATTCAAGTTCAAAATTTAGTAAAATCATTTGGCTCATTACATGTTTTAAAAGGAATTAACTTAGAAGTAAAGGAAAAAGAAGTTGTCGTTTTAGTTGGTGCAAGCGGTTCTGGGAAAAGCACTTTACTCCGCTGTCTTAACTTTTTAGAAATGTACGATGAAGGGAACATTCGTCTGCAAGGGGAACAAATTGATCCTCAACGTACAGATTTAAACAAAGTCCGCGAAAACGTTGGTATGGTCTTTCAACATTTTAACCTCTTTCCTCATATGACCTCATTAGAAAACATCACAGAAGCACCCATTCATGTAAAAAAGTTAGATAAGGCAAAAGCAAAAGAAATCGGAATGGATTTATTAAAAAAAGTTGGATTAGAAGATAAAGCAAATATCACACCACACTTATTATCTGGTGGTCAAAAACAACGTATTGCCATTGCACGAGCTCTTGCGATGAACCCCGATATTATGCTATTTGATGAGCCTACATCAGCTCTTGACCCTGAACTTGTTGGCGAAGTATTACAAGTAATAAAAGAACTTGCTAGTGAAGGAATGACGATGATTATTGTTACTCACGAAATGAGCTTTGCACGAGATGTAGCCGACCGCGTCATCTTTATGGATGATGGCCAAATTGTCGAAGATGCTCCGCCAGAACAATTCTTCTCCTCACCTTCAAATGAGCGGACAAAACAGTTTTTAAGAAATGTTTTATAGTGTCTAAAGACAAAGCAAGACGGACACATATACTACTACCCAACACCATATATAAAAATGTCCGTATTGATAGGAACAATATATAGGAGGGGTTATATGAAAAAGAAATTATTTACTGTCGCTGCAACCATTACGCTGAGTCTCTCTTTCATATTGGGAGCTTGTAGTAAAGAAAGTAGTACTACTTCTACAGATGGAAAAAAAGAATTTCGTTATGCAATGAGTGGATTATATAAACCTTTTAATTATAAAGAAAATGATGGGAAACTTATGGGTTTCGATGTTGAAATTGGAGAAGCTCTTGCAAAGAAAATGGGAATGAAACCTGCCCCCGTTACCAATCCTTGGGAAACATTAATCCAAGGTCTTCAGGCCAAAAAATATGATGTCATCTTAGGAAGTATGGCAATTACAGAAGAACGATTAAAGGCTGTTAGTTTCACAAAACCATATTATCGTTCTGGCGCCCAAATCTTCGTATCAAAACAGAATGATTCCATCTCCTCTGTTGATGATTTAAAAGGCAAAAAAGTTGGAGTTGTAAAAGCAAGTACATTTAAGGCACTTGTTGAAAAGCAAACAGATAAAATAACAGAATATGATAGCGACCTTACAGCTCTTATGGATTTAGAACCCGGTCGTGTCGATGCTGTTATTACCGACCAAATGGTTGGACTTCGCATGATAAAAGAAGGAAATTCTTCTATAAAAGAAGCTGGAAAACCATTAAACCTTGATGAAATGGCTATCGCTGTTCGCAAAGATGATAAAAAAATGGTTGAGAAAGTAAATAAAGCATTAGATGAGATCATTAAAGATGGTACGTACGAGAAAATTAGTAAGAAATGGTTTGGTCGCAATATTCTTGGAGAAGAGGAACAAACAAAATAAACAATTCTCCTATTCTGTAAAGAAATACGGTGCCCCACATAAATTGTGGGGTATTTATATCCACTATAACTCCTAACCAATATGAGGTGAAATGAATGATTGAGATTTTTTTATCTACTTATCCAACGTTGCTCAAAGCAGTTCTTATCACATTGCAATTGACTTTAACTTCTTTACTACTTGGTTCACTAATTGGATTACTATTTGCATTCTTTCGCATTTCAAACAACAAACTATTAAATAGTATTGCTCATATTTATATTGCTGTCATTCGCGGTACTCCCTTAATCGTACAAATTGCAATTTTGTACTTCGGTATTACTTCTATTGTTGTTTTCACACCATTTTGGGCCGGTGCCATTGCTTTAGCGATTCATAATGGTGCCTATATTACAGAAATTTTCCGCGGCTCGATTCAATCTGTAGACCGTGGGCAATTAGAAGCCGCCCGTTCTCTCGGAATGTCTTATCCACTAGCTATGCGTCGCATTATATTACCACAAGCATTTCGCCTTTCAATACCTCCTTTAGGAAATCAATTTATTATTGGGTTAAAAGATTCTTCCCTTGTTGCTTACGTTGGTATGTCAGAATTGTGGGGATCTGGGTTATCGATTGCCGCTGGAAATTACCAACAATTAAACACCTATATCGTAGTAGGTATCTATTATCTTGTCCTTGTTTTACTATTCACTTATTTCGTGAATCTCCTCGAAAAAAGGCTCAGTCGTAAGCAAAGTAACACTGTACAAATAAATAACCAAAAGGAAAAAGTCGTTTCTATATAGAAAAGCAAGCTACTGATTATAGCTTGCTTTTCTTTATCTACAATTATGAATTTGCCTTGTTCATTGATTCTTCTTTCATATACTCCTCACGATACGAAATATTCTCCGGATCTAGTCCATTTCCTAGCGACCCATAGAAATGCTTTTTTTGCGGATCAATCAATTCACTGCCTTCATAATACACGCGCGGTGTTTTCCAAAGTGCTACTAACGCTTTACTCATTGGCATTTCATGATAACGTTCCGGCCACATTTCTTTAATTTTCTCTTTTACTAATGGATAGTATTTCGAACTCATCGCAGGAAACAAATGATGTTCTGTATGATATGAAAAATTAAAATGTAATACATCAACCCAGCGTGGTACTGTTACAGATAAACAGTTTGCTAATGGATCATTTACAGGAACAATTGGATTTAAGCGATGATTGGTTGCAATATACGCCATTACAATAAAGTTCGCAATCAATAACGGAATCACATATGCAAACAACCATTTCATCGGTCCCATAATAAACAAGAGACTCATCCAGACTGTCCATGGCAAAAGAAGTTGAAGCCATACCGCTCGTTGATTCGACGTTTTAAATTCTTTTATAAAATGAAAGAACATTCGAGTTGAGTGTAATGTAAATTGAAACGTTAATGATAAAAAACTAAAGAATGAACGTACGTGAAGTGGTAAACGATACACCCATCTTAAAAATTGACTCTTTTTCAGCTTCTCAAGTGTTGGCCATGCATCTGGATCGTTTTCTTCATGTTGTGTATGAACATGGTGCGTCGCATTATGCCACTTCCTCCAAAGCTTTGGTCCTGTAGTTAATGGCATAAATGCAATTGCTCCTAGTAAATCACGAAGCCACGCTTTTCTTACAACCGTTCCATGTAAAATTTCATGCCCTAAAAATCCAAGTGAAGCAAAACACAATCCAAGAACAATTGCAATTCCTAGATTTATCCACGCATTCAATTCAAACAACCCAATCGTTATTAATCCTGCTACTGCCACAAGCAAATAAGCTAATCCGCCAAATAGACGGGTCGGAACTGGTTTAAATGCTTTTTTTGGCAAGTGCGGTGATACACGTGCTGCATACCATCCAAACGTATGAAGCTCCTTCATCCTTTTGCTCCTTTCTTATGCCATGCTTACGCAAACTGCATAGATCAATTGTTGTTTCCAGATTGATACGACTAGATGATGCAAAAAAAGCATATATCATAAGTAAAATATACTCACTCTATCGTCACTTATTATCGCTTTTATTATCAATGAAAAACATTTCTCTTTTTACTCTCTATCAACCTTTCCACATGTTGAATCATATCAATAGACTTTCTGCATTGTCAACACATTTTATTACTAGGTCATAAAATGTGGTTATATTTTTATAATCATATCCTATTTTACCAAAGAAAAAACCTATGTTTTAAAAGGGGGTATCCATTATATTAAAAATCATTATTATACATAAAAAGCTCTTTTTTTATTAGATATAGATTGAGCTAGTTCCTATATAAATGTTTATTTCACAAAATATTCGCTCTTAAAATGAACGATAAAAAACTATATCAATATATCATTTCAGAAATATTCCTCCTAACAAAACATTTTACATTTCACACCAAATTTTCTCACATGAATTTCATATAAATGGGAAAAATGAATAGGAAAAATATCCTAAATTAGGAGGTTTGCATCATGAATAATCATTCTTTCCCTAAATTTCCCCATTCTTACTGGATGGACTCTACCTTACTCCCTACTTTTCCAGCTTTATCTGAAAATATAAAAACAGAAGTTGTCATTATTGGTGCTGGTATTACAGGAATTACGACTGCTTATTTACTCGCTAAAGAAGGTATGAAGGTTGTCTTACTTGATTCTGACCGTATCTTAAATGGGACAACTGGACATACCACAGCAAAAATCACCGCACAGCATGACCTCATTTATGATGAGCTCATCAACCACTTTGGTATAGATAAAGCACGCCTCTACTATGAAGCGAATCATCAAGCTTTACAATTTATAAAAGAAACAGTAAAAACACATCATATCGAATGTGGATTTACAGAAGAAGATGCCTATTTATATACAACAGGTAAAGATGAGTTAAGAAAGTTAATAAAAGAATACGAGGCATACAAAAAACTAAACATTCCGTGCGAATATGTAACGTCTATTCCAGTTCCTCTTTCCACTCAAGCTGCGCTTGTAATGAAAAAACAAGCACAATTTCATCCTCTTCACTACTTAAAAAAGCTTGTTGAGGAATTTATTAAAATGGGTGGTACCATTTATGAACATACAACGGCAATTGATATAGAAAAAGGATTTTATCCACAAGTCATTACAAAAAATGGACAACGTATCACTTCTGGATATGTCGCCCTCTGCTCTCATTTTCCGTTTTATGATAAGAGTAGTTTTTTCTTCACACGAATGTATGCAGAACGCTCTTATGTACTGGCTATTCAATCTAAAACAGAATATCCAGGAGGCATGTATTTAAGTATTGATAATCCTACACGTTCTTTACGATCCACAACGATAGACGGAACAAAACTGATTCTTGTTGGCGGTGAAAGCCATAAAACAGGACAAGGAATTAATACGATGCTTCATTATGAGGCGCTGCACTCCTTCGCTGAGGAAATATTTGAAATAGAACAGATTCCTTATAGATGGTCAGCACAAGATTTAATCACTTTAGATAAAATTCCTTATATTGGGCACATCAATGAAAATAATCCAAATATATTTGTTGCAACCGGATACCGCAAATGGGGAATGACGACCTCAACTGTCGCCGCTCAACTATTAACAACATCTATCATAAAAAGAAACAGTCCTTATAAAGAACTCTTTGCGCCATCGCGCTTTCATGCTGATCCAGACATAAAAACGTTTGCCTCTCAAAATCTAGATGTAGCTAAACATCTCATTGAAGGAAAACTAGAATTTGCTCTTCGTGAACCAGAAGATCTTGCAAATGGTGAAGGTGCTGTCGTAAGAGTGAACGGCAAACGTGCTGGTGCCTATAAAGATGATAATGGGAAATTACATATCGTCGATACAACTTGTACACATCTCGGATGTGAAGTGGAATGGAACAGCGGTGACTGTACATGGGACTGTCCTTGTCATGGCTCGCGCTTTTCCATTAATGGGGATGTAGTAGAAGGTCCTGCTAACCAACCTTTAAAACGAGTATATGAAGAATAACCTTACTTTAAGAAAAAATGGACTTATCCAACAGGCAGTTTCGATGAGTCCATTTTTCTGTATACTCACTTCATATCATATGTCCTTACTTTTGCTGAATCTCGAAGCAAAATGCGTATAAATAGCGAAAAAATTCGACAATTGAAGGGAATTGTTTATATATAACCAAATAATACAGTAAACCGAAAAAAAGAGGTGTATATGATGCAAATCTCTTCTCCTCATCCAGAATCCACAAAAACAGCCCTTTCAAATTCTACTACTAGGCTTGTTGTTCTGATCTGTTGGCTAGCTATTTTAGCTGATGGCTACGATTTAGGTATTTATGGGGCGATTTTGCCAACACTTTTAGAAGATCAAAATTGGGCTTTATCGCCGACTCAAGCGGGTACAATTGCCAGTTATGCTCTTTTGGGTATGTTTATTGGCGCCATTCTTGTCGGAACGATTACAGATTATATCGGCAGAAAATGGACCTTAGTATTTTGTTTATCTCTTTTCTCTCTAACAATGGGCTTAGCTGCTATTGCTTCATCTCCTGAATTATTTGGTTTTTTTCGCCTTATTGGCGGCATTGGTCTAGGCGGCGTCATTCCGACTGCTTCTGCACTTACAATTGAATATTCACCCGAGAAACGACAATCCTTTATTTATGCACTTATGTTTACTGGTTATCCATTAGGAATTGTGTTAGGAGCTATTTTATCCATCTTTATGTTACAAGATTTCGGTTGGCGAACAATGTTTGGTATTGGCATGATTCCTCTTCTTCTCGTTCCTATTATTATTCGTTACTTGCCGGAATCAATTCAATTCTTACTTTCACGCAATCGTCAAGAAGAGGCAATTCGAGTTAGCGAGCGTTTTCAAATCCAGTTACCTCAAAAACAAACATATAATCCCCCTAAGGAAAAGCAACAAAGTGGATATTTCGTATTATTTTCAAAACAATATGTAAGAGCAACCTTACTCTTTTGGCTCACTTATATAATGGGGATGTTTCTTATTTATGGATTAAATACATGGTTGCCCCAAATGATGCGGAAAGCTGGCTATCCGTTAGGCTCTAGTTTATCCTTCTTGTTAATGCTGAATATCACCGCAGCAATTGGAGCTTTATTTGCAGGAGCCATTGCAGATAGAATCGGGGCAAAAATCGTCATTAGCTTCTCTTACCTCATGGCCGCTATCTGTATCGGATTATTAACCATACAGACTTCCACTACTATGATTTATATTTTAATTGGAATTGCTGGAATTGGTTCCGTTGGTATCACACAAATATTAAATGCATATGTCACTCAGTATTTCCCTTCTCGTATACGTGCTACTGCTTTAGGCTGGGGACTTGGTCTTGGGAGAATCGGTGCGATTGCTGCCCCCATTATTATCGGTATCTTCATGACATTACAGTATAATCAAGTATGGAATTTTTATGTGTTTGCATTTGCAGGTCTAATTGCCGCTATTTCCGTTTTCTTTATTCCTAACCAGATTTCAAATCATGATAAGTAAGAGACTGTCCAAAAGTATACCTTTTGGACAGTCTCTTTTCTAATAGCGATGTGATAGCAAACTTTGCAAATCCGTTCCAATAGATTATAAATAATTTGTGCCTTTGTTGTAATAAAAAAGCATTTTTCTATAACTTTTTGACACAAGCGTTTCCACTCTTTTTAAATACAATCTCTCGAAACAAACGATTTAATTCCTCATTTTCTACTTCAGTTCTTTTTTCAACACGTTTTGCATATTCTTGATAATATGCGATTTGTTCCTCAAAAAACTGATGTAATCTAGGCATTCTCGGTAAAGTATCTAACGTATCTCCCCTTTTTTTCATCCACAATAAATGCTTTATTTCCTCTAAAACACTATGTTCGAAAGAGAGTTCATTTATGACACGTGCAAATTCCACAGGTGGCACTGTTCCTTTCTCCTCTAGCCACTTACATGCTAAAATCGGACGTAATACATAAAAATATTTTTTCACCTGCATGTTCTCTCCCTGTAAAAACTCACGATAATTTTTCGAAGCCATATGCAAATAGTGGTACATTGTTGACTTGAGATTAAAACGATGTTCACTTATTTTCTGTAAACATGTTGATAAATTAGAGTTTTTAATATAAAAGACCGGAGAATGAATCCATTCTAATAAAGACGGATTTGATTTTGCAAATAATCGCAATGCCTTTCGAATATCCCATCCACTTATATCTAAAGTGTTATGAATGGGACATTCGATAACATCTCTCTTTTCATCTATAGATACATACCACTCCAAACGGTGAACATAGACAAACCGAACATCATAATCACTAGCTTTAGAATGCCATCCCCATGCACGACTGCCCGCCTCTACTGCAAATAAAATTTCCACGTCATGTTCTTTCTCAATTTTCGCTAATTCGACTAGAATTCTTTCTTTCATATGTATCTCCCTATTTTTTGATCATTTCCCTGGAAATTCGACAAGACATAACTAGCTGTCAGGAAGCCCCTGACAGCCTAACAAGCCAATCTTACTTCTGAACAATCACTTGTTCAATTTTTTCAATTTCCCTTTGTATTTCATCTTTATATGCATCAACTTTTGAAAAATCCATCGCCTTTATATAAATTCGCTCCAATTTATCTCGAACTGCTTTTTCTTTTGCTAAAAAGGATATTGCCTCATTCATTTTTGACTTATATCGTATTGATACTTCACGAATTTCCTTCGCATATTTTTCATCTGTACCCGGCGTAATAATGAGTTCATACATATCGATTACTTCATCACCCTCTCGACTCGGAAAATATTCGTGAGGCGCTGTACTATCGAATATCGCAAACCCTAATTCTCTTACAATTATCATATCCAGACTATTTGGATCAAATCCACAATGATACACTTCAACTTCGAATCTTTTTTCTTCTGCTGCAGCTGCTATTTTTTTTAGCATTGTCGATTTTCCAGACCCTGGGCGTCCTTTTATAAAATAGCGATGCGGGATATCCTCTGTTAAATTTGGTACAAAATCCACTGCTCCTTTTGGGGTTGCTGCTCCTAAAAAACGATGTTTCACAACTGCTTTTTCTCCTGTATGATGAGCAAATAATTTTTGAATAAGCTGATCTGTTAATTCATTTGCTTTTTCGAAATCAATGTTATCAATATAAATCTCTTCCCAAACATCATGTATCTCTAAAGCTTCTTGAAAGCAACTATACGCAGATTGAAACGCTCCGCTTGCTTCTGAAATATACCGCGCAATTTCTTTCTTATGTTTCTTTAACTCTTCCGCATCCCAGGCCGTTCCTAAATTCACATATTCCTCCACAACACCAGGCATCTTCGGCTCGATAACATGCGGCGCTGTTCCATCTACAATACCTACTTTTAATTTTGGAATAATGACACCATCAATTGATTTATTATCTGAAGAGCAATGTAAGAGTTCAATATCATACCCTTTTTCATTCCATTCACGCCCTATACTTTTCATCAATGATGATTTCCCTGTACCTGGGCCCCCCTTTAATATAAACAATCGATCTAACCCCGTTAAACATTCGTCAAATAAATTATGAAATCCTCGAGCAGTGTTTCCTCCAGCATAATAATTTAACACTTTCCCTGTCACTACACTCACTCCTTTGGAGCAATTTATTTACATAAGTTACAATATGCAATCCTTTTCTATTGGGTGAATACCTATTTTTATTCTTGCAATAAAAAAAGAAATACCTTACAATTTAAATAACGAAATTTTCAGACTCCATAACTAAATATACTTCTTATCAAGAGAGGCGGAGGGACTGGCCCTTTGAAGCCCGGCAACCTCAGTTACAAAAAACTGAACAGGTGCTAAATCCTGCAAAATGCAAAGCATTTTGGAAGATAAAATATATTTACATATAAATATGTAAAGCCCATCTTTCTTGATTTGAAAGATGGGCTTTTTCTCTATCTAACTTGATTTTCAAACCTCTATGTGCGGTTGAATACTTACTTCCTCATCTATAAAGAATGGGACTCTTTCAGTTTTTCAATTTATAAAAAACGATTGGAGGTATCACAATGAAAATAATTGATTTATCTCAAACGTTCGAAAACAATATGTCTCAATTCCCAGGCACTCCAGCCATTCATTTGGAAGCTATTACAAGTGTGGAAGAAGCAGGATTTCAAGTTACAGATTTCCACTCGGTTGTTCATGTTGGGACACACTGTGATGCACCTGCTCATTTTATTTCTGGCGCAACAACAATTGATCAATTGCCACTAGATCATTTTGTAGGAGAAGCGATTCTTATTGACGTAACAAATAGAAAAGAACGAAAATTACCAAAAGAGGTTCTTCATCATGCTGGAGTAAAAGAAGGCGATATTGTCATCTTCCGTTCGAATCTTTCAAATAAATGGAACACAGAAGCATATGAAAAAGAGGCTTTTTATCTTTCAGAAGAACTCGCCGAAGAATTGGTAAAATTAAAGGTAAAATCTGTTGGTCTAGACTTTATTTCTCCTGACGAAGTAACGACAAAAACTTCACCTATTCATCATATTTTACTCGGGAATGATATTTATTTAATTGAAAACTTAACCAACCTAGATGAAATTGAAACAAAACGTTTCTTCTTTTCAGCAGCACCTTTAAAAATTAAAAATAGTGACGGTGCTTTCGCTAATTTTTCTTCCAGTTTGCGAAACCATTTAGGATTGCTAAATACTTCTCCCGTTGAAAGAATCGCAAAATCTTTCAGACCCACATCCACACCAACAGACAACCCAGCTTTAGGAAGTCCTTGAACGTTTGTTTCAGCAAGAATGGATACAAAATACTTACCACTTGGATTTCTTCTCATTGTAGCATGAAGAATACGTCCTTCTACTTCACGACTTTTCGCAAACCTAACAAATCCAAGTTTAGGTAACTTGATTTTGTTGTCTACAATGGCAATATTTCCATTCACATGCTTTGTTGTGTAGGATTGCACTTTATTCTTTTTAGACTTGAAACGTGGTGCTTTGTTTTGTTTCTTGAAGAATCGAGTATACGAATCAGCAAGGTTTTTCAGTGATGATTGAAGAAGGGCAATGCTATCAACTTCTTTTAGCCATACTAATTCCTTTTTCAACTATGTGAGTTTATCTGAACAAGAATTATATGTTAATCCTTTGCCTGTCTCTTTGTATACGTTATTCCACTTCTCTAAAAAGTGATTGAATACAAACCGAGAACATCCGATTGTTTTCGCAATCAGTATTTCTTGTTCTTTATTCGGGTAGATACGGAATTTATATGCCTTTTTGACCAACATTGATTTCTACCTCCTTCTCGGTATACACTAATTATATATTTAATATATAGAATATGTCGAGTATATACTGAAAGGGTAGTGAAAAACATGAAACGTATTTCAAAATTAATTAAGTTCCCTGCTGATTTAGTAGCAGAAATCGAAAAGTATCAAAAGGAAAACTATATCTCAAGTTTTGCGGGTGCAGTTTATGAACTTATCCGCAAAGGTTTACGTGTGTCAGATCGTTAACGTGGCACAAATCCCCTATCCGAAGGCGATTCATCTCCCACCTACTCATTGGGCTACGCCCTTCACATTCCTTGAGGTGGGAGTATTCTCGCCTATTGTGGATAAATTAGACAGAAAAGAAAAGTGGCTCTTTATCGCTTTATTTTCTCATACTACTAAAAAAGCAAAGGTCACCTTTGACCTTTGCTTCGATATTTTCTATTTAAATTCATAACAATCTGTTCAATTCTCGGACGAATCCAAGCTAAATAATCTCGATCCTTCTTTTTTGTACAAGCAATTTTTTCTCCATCCACCATTTCAATTAGTTCTAGTTCTAACAGTTGCCTCGTAAATGCAAGAATGTTTACTTCTTCATTTGGATATTCTTCCTTTAATTTCTCTTCAATTTCTCCTAATAAAAATCCGTCACGCATCATTGCAAGTGCATCGATACAAAGTGGCGGCATTTCATATTTTTCTCCTGTAATTGTATCCTTTACAATATAATTCTTTTGCTCTTTTCGAAATTGAATTGTGTGTAAGCATACAGTCGAATTTAATGTTAATTCCATCATACCACCTCTTTCATCCAATCTGCATAGAAAAAAGATGCGTGCGCATCCCTTAACAAACCAAGAAACTATTACAGAAATATAAAGCCCATGTCGATATTTTCCTTCATTATAAACGAAGTATTTTATAAAAAAAAGTACCCTAATACATTTTATAAAATGTTTATATTTACACAACAAGAGCACTTTTCAGAAAAGTGCTCTTGTCCTAAAGATATCTGCTATGTCATCTATAAAATTATCATACAATTTCTAGAAACAATTCATAAAGCACAATATAAATGCTTTTTATACTGTTGGTAACGTTAGTTCTACCTTTGTACCTGCACCAATGCTACTCTTTATATTCATACTTCCTTGATGCTCCTGAATAATCTTATGTGTAATGATTAATCCAAGACCCGTTCCATTTTCTTTTGTTGTATAAAATGCTTTACCGAGCTTTTTCATTTCTTCCTCATTTATCCCGCACCCCTGATCCTCAATAAACAGGGATAACTTACCTTTCATGTTTTCCTGAGCAGAAATTTTAAGATTCCCGCCCTCCTTCATGGACTCAATCCCATTTTTAACAATATTCAACAGTACTTGTTTTAGTTGTTTTTCATCTCCATTGACCTTTGGTAATTCACTATTTAATTGCATATGAATCTTCACATGATATTGGTCTGCATAACTTTCCATTAATCGAACAACATATATTAAAATGTCTTGTATATTACAGCACGTATATTCTTTTGATTTCGGCTTTCCTAATAGCATTAACTCATTCACAAATTCGTTAATTCGTTCAATTTCCTTTAACATAATCTCGTAACTTATTGCTTAATCTGGATTCCGCTCTTTTTGAATTTGAGTAAAACCTTTTAAAGCTGTTAAAGGATTGCGGATTTCATGTGCAATTGTTGTAGACATCGTTCCGATTAAAGCTAAATTTTCTGTCTGCTTCACTCGACTCAAGATTTCTAATACAGTTCTAACATACGATTGAAATCTTTTTAGTAAAGAATGTGAAATCAAACAGAAAAAAATACATAAAACGAGCGGAATAATAACTTTCCCATCTTGTAAAAACAAACAAAAAAATGTATATTTTCCAATTACGAGTGCAGAAACTAAATAAAAATATCTTTTATTCACAAATACTGGCGCGAATAAAACGAAAAATATTTCAACCATATTTCCGTTGTCAAATCCCCGATCTGTTTTCAAATAAATCATTAAGTTATTAATAAAGTCTACAGCCATATACCCGATTAGAAATAAATACTTTATAAAATATGTATGTCCACGCCTTTGTAAATATACAGAAATAGGAAATAATAAAATAACAAAGATATGTACGCCAATTCCTAGCCCACCTTCAGGCCATCCTACCTTCGTCTCATTTATATTCATTGTAGGATATACAAAATAATATATAATGTCATATAAAAAGAATATAATATAGAATAATAATAAAAATACTTTTAAAGCTTCTTTTTCCTCTTGAATCAAGCTTTTCAATTTGTTCATAGTAAATACTCCTCTTAATTTGTCCCCAAACCTCATTATATTTACTAACCCTTTACATTATAATGATGAAATTGCTTTCAGAACAATCGCTTCCCTTTAAATAACCTCTTTATTATTACACTACATCCACTTTATTTGATTATACAACAGACCGTCTGTATATAAAATGGTTCCCGTTCTCACTGAACAGGGTAAAACACCGCAACCACACTATGCTATTTTGAGATGCTAGACTCCCTCGGTTTTCGTTAACGAATCCAGGCAGTAAATCAACATGAATCATGCTCATCATTTCAAAAAAAATTCTGTTTTCATACCTTCAAACAGAATTTTAAATAGCATTTACTATTCATTTTAATCTTCGTCTTTCACATCCATATCTTCAGGAATTGGTTCGTTTAATATTTCTTCGATTAATTGTTTATATTTTTCCATTTGCTCTAAATGTGTATTAAACTGCTCTTTATTTAACAAGTACTGTTCCCCATCATATACAGCACGGACACGCTTTTGCCGAACTAATTCTTCAATATATGACTTCGGAAGGTTTAAATATTCAGCAGCCTCTTCTATTGTTATATACATTTTTTTCATTCCTTTATTTATTTTTCATATATATCATTTATCTTACTTTATTATAGGATACTTTTGTAAATAATTTAAAAAGATTTAGTAAATGCGTAGTAAAAAGCAGGTAGATGCATTCCATATACTGTATAATAATATAAGTAAGCTTTTTTACAAATATAGATGGTATTACCCATTGATACAAAGGAGAGTTAACATATGGCTACTCGTCACATCATTACTATGTTAGAGCAATCATTACGCGCCGAAACAGAACAGACAAGTTCTTATCTATCTAAAACTTTACCGAAACGAATTATGGAACAAGCAAAAATGACTGATAAAAATAAGACATATCAAACCATTGGAGATTGGTATAAAAACCATTTCTTATTCCAACAAAGTGATTTTCTTTGGGCTAAATATGCCTTCTATGATGCATATTGCGAAGCATTACAAAAACAAGGTCACTTAACTAAACGTGTTCGTCACATATTAGAATCTATAGCTAGAAAGCATGGAAAACAATATATTTCATCTGTACAAAACTGGAAATTCCCTGATCAACAAGCACAAGGGACTGCATGATTTCGTATTTTCAAGCAAACATAAGCTCAAACTATATATACACTAGAAAGATTCACAAGTTACACGTCTTCTTGTCTTTTTCAAATAGCATTATACGACGTGAATTTATGAAACCGGTGTCATAGTTATGCTAGCAAATAGGAAAACACCCAAATTACTTCCCCTTTCTGTGTAAAAGTGGGTTCGTAGTTGGGTGTTTTATATTTTTCTAGATTATTATTATTGCTCATACTTTCCATGATACACTAAAAATCTTTACTTTTCTTCAAAAACAAAATTGTAAATAATTTCCTATCCGCTGTCTTTCCTTACTCATAAAGCCATTTATTCTATCATTTGCTTCATTAATTCTCGATTGCGTTTTTTAAACACATCATTATGTGAGGAGACCATTCCATATTCACTTGCATCTGGCTGGATAAACTGTTTCGCTTTATTAACAGCATTACCGGCATCATGGAATGCCCCTGCGATTAAGTGCAACTTCCCATCATGTTTTAAAATGTCTCCAGCAGCATATAGACCCGGTATAGAAGATTCACTGTTTGCATTTCCCGCAATGAAATAATTATCAATCATTTCAATGTTCAATTCGCTATTCTCTAATAATGTCATATCACGTTCATAACCGTGATTGATGATCACTTCATCAATTGATAAATAGGAAATTTCTCCGGTTTCATGATTCGTCAATTCCACACGTTCAATTGCTTCATGATTTTCTCCTGCAATTAGTTTTGTAATAGATGTATTGAGCAAGCAAGTAACCGAGCTGTTCAGCAATTGTGTAATCTGTGCTTCATGGCCAGATAACGCCTCTTTCCTATATGTTACATATACCTTTTTCGCAAGCGGTTCCAGTTCATTTGCCCAATCAATCGCTGAGTTCCCTCCACCTGAAACAATAACTGTTTTATCCTTAAAATGCTTCAAAGATTTTACTGTATAATTTAAATTTGATACTTCAAATCTTTCAGCACCTTCAATTGCTAATTTTTGTGGTTTCAATATTCCGCTTCCTGTCGCTATAATAACAGTCTTCGAAAAATGTTGTTGCCCAGAAGAAGTTGTTAATAGAAACGTTCCATATTCGTCGCGAGTAATCGATTCTACTTTCTCATTTAAGACTACTTCCGGCTGGAATGTTAATCCTTGTTCTACAAGTTGTTCAATTAATTTTGCCCCTGTAATTGGTGGCAATCCTCCAATATCCCAAATCATTTTTTCAGGGTAAACATGTATTTTCCCGCCTAAATGTGGCTGAAATTCAATTATTTTTGTTTTCATTTCTCGTAATCCACTATAAAACGCTGAATAAAGCCCTGCAGGTCCCCCACCAATTACAGTTACATCAAATAATTCTTCTTTATTCATTCGTATTCACTCCTCAGTTATAATCAAATGATTATCATTCTCAATAAAATATAACTTGTTTCTATTAGATTTACAATCAAAATTACTATTGACAAGGTAAGGAGATGAAATTATATTATTTACAGAATCAATATTGATAATCATTATCAATATGTAAAGAATTGTTAATTTTGAAATTATTTTAGCCATTCTTTATTTCGTACTAACATATATCACTGAAATTTTCATAAGGAGAATATAACATGAAGAAATTATTTATTTCATTAACAGTTTTATTCGTTCTAATTATGAGCGCTTGTAGCAACAGCTCATCAAATAAGAAGAACGAAGCAAAAGAAAGAAAGTCTGAAACAATTACATACCAATCTGAAAATGGTAAGGTTGAAGTTCCTGCAAATCCGAAACGCGTTGTTGTTTTGTCATCATTCGCTGGTAACGTAATGTCATTAGGCGTAAATCTTGTCGGGGTAGATTCATGGTCTAAACAAAACCCACGTTTTGATAGCAAACTTAAAGATGTTGCTGAAGTATCAGATGAAAATATTGAAAAAATTGCTGAACTAAATCCTGATTTAATCATTGGTTTATCAAATATTAAAAATGTTGATAAGTTAAAGAAAATCGCTCCTACTGTAACATATACTTATGGAAAAGTTGATTACTTAACACAACATATTGAAATTGGTAAATTATTAAATAAAGAAAAGGAAGCAAAAGCTTGGGTTGATGATTTCAAAAAACGTGCTCAAGCAGCTGGTAAAGAAATTAAAGCAAAAATCGGAGAAGACGCAACCGTTTCTGTTATCGAAAACTTCAATAAACAAATTTATGTGTACGGCGAGAACTGGGGCCGTGGAACAGAAATTCTATACCAAGAAATGAAACTAAAAATGCCTGAAAAAGTAAAAGAAAAAGCATTAAAACCAGGCTATTACGCTTTATCTACTGAGGTTCTTCCTGAGTATGCTGGAGATTACTTAATCGTAAGTAAAAATAAAGATGCTGATAATTCATTCCAAGAAACAGAATCCTATAAAAACATTCCAGCTGTAAAAAACAATAGAGCATATGAAGTCAATATGATGGAATTCTACTTTAATGATCCACTGACATTAGATTTCCAATTAGATTTCTTCAAAAAAAGTTTTCTGGGTCAATAATACAACAATGAGGAATTCTTACAATAAGAATTCCTCTTCCTTTATTCTATGAAAAGAAAAGATGTGAAACTGATGACAAAAAACACTCTACGTTCCACCTCCTTTATATACAAATTTATATTAGGAATCATTGTCTTTCTTCTTATTTTTATGGCTTCAATGGTATTCGGTGCTGCAGATACAACGATAAAAGATGTCTGGTTAGCTCTTACTTCCTCCGCTAAAGGAGATAAAATATCTATTATTCGCGAAATACGTTTACCACGTGAAGTTGCTGCTATTTTTGTCGGGGCTGGACTCGCGGTTTCAGGCGCCATTATGCAAGGGTTAACTCGAAATCCCCTTGCTGATCCAGGTCTCCTTGGACTAACAGGTGGTGCTAATGCAGCTCTTGCCATTACAATCGCATTTATTCCTTCTGCAAACTATTTTTATATCATGATTGCTTGTTTTATCGGAGCAGCAATCGGTGCCATTATGGTTTTTGGAATCGGAATGATGAAACAGGGCGGACTTTCTCCGTTTCGAATCGTACTTGCTGGTGCAGCAGTGTCCGCATTTTTAATTGCAGTTTCAGAAGGGATTGGAATTTATTTTAAGATTTCTCAAGACGTATCAATGTGGACAGCTGGAGGCGTAATTGGAACAACGTGGGGTCAATTGCAGCTCATTATTCCCGTCATTTCAATCAACGTACTTATTGCCATCTTATTTTCAAAAAAGTTAACAGTCCTCAGTCTAAGTGAGGAAGTCGCAATTGGACTCGGCCAAAAAATTATTGTAATTAAAATAATCCTGTTTATTATCATCATTTTACTTGCCGGGGCTTCCGTTGCACTCGTTGGCAATATGGCATTCATCGGTCTTATGGTACCTCATATGGTACGCCCACTCGTTGGACCGGACTATCGATTTGTCATTCCGATGTCCGCACTTGCCGGGGCTTCTTTTATGCTACTTGCAGATACAATTGGTCGTACAATGAATGCTCCATATGAAACGCCACTTGTTGCCATTGTTGCTATTGTTGGGCTGCCATTCTTCTTGTTCATTGTACGTAAAGGAGGCCAAACATTCTCATGATTCAACCTATGCTAAGAAAGCAACGCCTTATTATACTTGCCTTACTCATTCTTATTATCACGACGATTACAATTAGTATGGGACTTGGAGCAGCTTCTCTTTCCTATGATAGACTACTTCCAACATTGTTTGGAAAAGGAACCTTTAAAGAGGAATTTGTTCTATTCTCCCTTCGGTTACCTAGAATTACGATTACGTTATTAGCCGGAATGGCACTTTCTCTATCTGGAGCTATACTACAAGGAATTACCCGAAATGATTTAGCGGAACCAGGAATTATTGGGATTAACTCGGGTGCAGGCGTTGCAATTGCGATTTTCTTTTTATATTTTCCTATCGATGCAGGTTCTTTTATCTACTTACTTCCAGTTGTTGGATTTATCGGGGCTTTTTTGACAGCTTGTCTTATTTATATTTTTTCTTATAGAAAAACGACTGGTCTTCAGCCGATTCACTTAACATTAACAGGGATTGGATTTTCATTTGCGCTCTCAGGAACAATGATCGTCATTATTTCATCTGCTGAGCGTGTAAAGGTAGACTTTATTGCAAAGTGGATTGCCGGAAACATATGGGGAGATGATTGGGTCTTCGTCTTAGCAATTCTTCCATGGCTAGCTATACTGATCCCATTCATCTTATATAAAGCAAATCGTCTCAATATCTTAGCCTTAAACGAACCCGTCGCAATTGGCGTTGGAATCGAACTCGAAAAAGAACGCCGCTCTCTTCTCCTAGCAGCTGTGGCATTGGCTGCCGCTGCCGTTTCAGTTACAGGAGGCATTGCCTTTATCGGTCTTATGGCTCCGCATATTGCAAAATCATTAGTAGGGCCTAGACATCAAATGTTTGTCCCCGTAGCCATTTTAATTGGAGGATGGCTTCTGTCATTAGCTGATACAATCGGTCGCCATATCGTCGAACCTAGCGGGATTCCTGCCGGTATCGTTGTTGCTTTAATTGGTGCTCCTTACTTTATGTATTTACTATTAAAAAGTCCAAAGTAAATTACATAGAAATCCCCTAAGAATAGAGTGTTCTTGGGGGATTTCTTCTATCCTTTAGAAACTTATAAAATAGATAAGGTTATGGCTTCTTCTTTATTCATGCTTATAAACAGCAATACGTTCAACAAGAGTATCAGAAAAGCTACAATAAATCGAATAACCTTCGCGATTATAAACGAGTGCCTCGTTATTCATATTCTATGCCGCTATCAGTATCATCTGGTTCACCAAACCATTCTTTTAACTCTCTTACCGAAATATAAGGTGCTATCCAAACTGTTCGAACTTTTGACGGAAACATATTAAGATTATAACCTCCATGCACGGCAGTATTAGGAGCATCACATTCTGTACATCCTGCCTCTTGCCAAACATCAGGTGCTCCAAATTCTTTTTTTCACTGCAGATATATCTTTTCCCATTACGCTTAATTCAAATGGTTCCAGCTTCCCTTCACGAAAAGCGATTTCTAACACGTTCTGCACTCCTTGTTTTGTATTTATTTGGAATTTAGAAGCTGACGTACTTACTATTTTTATTTCGTCATAAATCTAACAAATTCGAATTTGTTATGAATATAGTTTCCCTTTTATATACTCTACCTTCCATTAATGTTTCGTCAAAAGCTCATTCATTGCCAACCTTCCATTTTCTAATACTTTGATTTTATACGTATTGTTAAAGCTTTTAATTTTAGTTGTCCCATCACCATATGTAATTCCATATTCCTCATAAGCAGTTACGACATATTCTGCTTTATTAATTAATTTAATACTATTCACTTGATAGGTTAGCAACGTCTCTGAGATATTTTTATCATTTATATATTTAATATATTTTTGACTTTCTCGGTACGCTTTTCCTTTTGGATCTAAAAAACTCTTTATGTACGAGAAGTCATTTTCCCTAATTGCTTTCATACCAGCATCTGCATATTTCTCCATAAAATCTCGAATTTCATCTTCTGACACTTGTTCCTTAGTAGACTCCTCTATTTTATATTTATTTTCTGAGAAGTTTTCTTTCTTCTGCCCCTTTTCAACTGATGTGATCTGCTCCTCTTGTTTCTTTTGTTCCTTTTTCAGCTCACCTTGAGATTCAAGATATAAATACATAGGAGCCTTATCTAAGTCTTCATAGAGATTTTTCATAATTGTAGAAGCAAACGACATATCCCCAAGAATAAACTGCTGGTTCATTATATTATATGTTGTAAAAAGTTTTATTGTATACCTGACCAACTGTTGCTCAGACTCTGTATATCCATGTTTTTTAGGATCAATCTCATCCGATAACAATTTTTCATAATTTCGAAAAAAACTTAAAATGAATGCATGATCTTTTCTAGAAATTGTTCCTCGTTCACTCCGAACAGGAACACCTTTTGCAATTTCATCGGTAGCGTTAGAAATAATACTTATAATCTTTTGACTCTCTCTACTAACTTTCGAACTCTTATCATGATAAAAATAATGATTATACGCTATATAGCCTCCTATCGAAATTATTATAAACAAAAATATAAATAAGCATTTTTTAAACAAAACTTCCTCCTCATCATCTATAAACTTTATTTCGTTCGTAATTACTAAAATACTCTATATCACATTATGAAATCTATATATTTGTAGAAAGACATAAAAGTCTAAACTAAAATCTCATGAACAATCGTTAATAAATAGCCATTATCATAAATTTTGTAGGTACTTTCATGTCTCAATAACGGGACATGTAAGTCTAAACTTTTTGAACATAGGACAAGAAACTCTAAACTACTTAGCCATTAATAATACAATATTTGAAAGTAAACTTTTAGCCATTTGATTTATTAGTATCCATCCTTATTTCTCCCCCTTTAATTTAATAATTACTACGTACCACGATATCACTTCCATTTTATATAATGTTATACCTTTTTATCTTCTAGTAGGGCATAAATAACCGTTATATCTATACAGGGAGATTTATTACAAAATTAATTGTAAATTAAACAAAATACGAAAATAAACTTTTGAATAGAAGTTTACTTTCAGTTTCATCAATAAGAAAAACCACAACAATTGCTGTGGTTTTTCTTATTGCCCTGACTAAAACTATGTTGTAAATGCTCATGGCCATTATATGTTGGATTTCTATTATAAGCTCCAAAGTAAACTTTTACCCATTAGTTTACATTCATATCCACCTGCTATGTACTTTTCACAAAACGATGACCATAATTTATGGTAGGCAGAAAATTCCTTGTTATTATATTTAACTTTTTCATAATCATGTGAACCATCGACTTCATATTGTTCAATGGAACCTTCTTGAAACTTAATAAAATCCCCTGATATATATTGATTATTAAATACTATCACCAATTTTAATTCGCTTGTATTCCCTGTTATTTTTTCTAATAACCCATTATAATGTAACTTCTTTAATAGGTAATCCATAGCTTGTGCCTCTTTGAATGAGTACATATCAGATCCTCCTAAATGTTATAATGCCACATCAAGTTCCACCTGTACCGTTCCTCCTTTTTTAACTATAATATTACAGAGATGTTCTTCTTTTTATTATATAGAATAAAAGAATATATGTAGAGAAATAGCATTTTAAAAAAACGTATGTTTATATCGTAAGACTGTAATAAATATTCATTCCAAAAGGTACAGAAAACAGGTTATAAGTAAGGAAGTATATCTTTACTTGTAACCTGTTTTGATTAATTATATTTTATTCAGTTTTTATGTAACATTCTTAAAACAATGTGTGGGAAATTATGCAGTTATTGTAGAATTACCGAGAAGTTTATAATATCTATCAAATTGATTTACTATGTAAGGAGAGCCTAAAACAGCACCTCTTTCATCAAGAAATAAAAATGTAGGAATCATGGAGATTTTATAGTCTTTCATAAAATTCATTGTGGCTAATAATACTTGCAACTTTGTTTCTTCTACAAAGTCCATGTTATTTAACATAGTAGGATCAGAGGTTGCAACAATCAAGACAAAATTATAATTATCCCCGTACTTTCTGGCTTCTTCTCTAAATTCAATAATGTCTAGTGAACAAGCATCACAAGTATCAGCAGCAATTAAGAGTATAACGGGTTTATCCCGTAACTCTTCTAATGTCACTATATTTCCCGTTAGGGTTTCTAAACTAAAGCTTGGAGCAATTGAATTGATAGGTAGACTATTAGAAGCCATAGTATTTTGCTTTGCAGATTTTATTGTATGTAGTTTAGAATGCAATTTTTTAAGTGATAGATTTGTAAATATAAATATCACTAATGTTAGAATAAACATTACAAAGTAAAACATTTATATTCCCCCAATAAGTCAACATAAAACAATGGATTAGTTTATAAACTAATCCATTGTTTTGGCTTTAACGGTTACAATTACATCTAGAACCGGTCTGATTCGAGCCACAGTCAGCTCCAGATTTACAGTCCCAAACATACCTTGTCCCTGTCCCTACATATGGATGTGGGTTACCACCTGTACCACAATATGTATCTGGACTACAAGAATATCTACTACAGTCACATAATATTGCGCCTAATAACATATCATTCTCCCCCCTTTCATTCCAAATTATAACATGTTATAATTTGGAATGAAAAAATATTTTTAGTTTTTTAAAAATTTTCAGAAAAATGAGGTGGACTATGCGGATTGAATATCTATTAAATTCTAGTAAACTAGTGTGGTCTACAGCTAGATTAGAACTAATCTGTATTCTATTAATAAATATATTCCAAGGGATTTTACCATTATTTACTTTAATTATTACTCAAAAATTACTGAATTCGATTCAACAATTATTTACTTCTAATGATAAAGTAATCTCCAATGTGATTATCTATTTGATTCTACAGCTTTTAATTAATTTAACCTCTACTTTTTTAGATAAGTATAAGATAACGATAAATATAAAATTGGAGCAACAAATAGACTATAAAATAAAAAAAATAATTGCAAATAAAGTGTTAAAGGTAAAGTATCAATATTTTGAAGATAATAAGTTTTATGATCATCTTCAAAGAGTTCAGGGGGATATAGGGAATAAATTTTTAGATCCTATATTGAAAATTATAGAAATCACAAAAAATAGTATTACCTTAGTATCCACCCTTTTATTTTTGGCACAATTTCATTGGTTGTTTCTTTTTTTAAGCATAATTTCAGCAATCCCGCTGTTTATTATGCAAAAGAAATTTGGAGAACAAAATTACTTTTTGATGAAATTCCAGACACCAAAAGCACGAGAACAAAATTATATCTTTTCATTATTAGTAAATCGTCAAGCGAATCGAGAATTACGTTTAAATCAAACATATGAATTTTTAATTCAAAAATGGTCTAAATCACTAAAAGCAAATAATAATGATATCTTAATGCAAGTTAACAGGCAACAAAATAAATTAATCTTGTTTAATTCTATTAATCACATAATTAGTATGGGTACAGTAATTTTGTTGCTATTTTTTATTTTTAGAAAATCAATAAAAATTGGAGATTTTGTCTCAATAAATAGTGCGGTACAAATTGCACAAAACTCAATAAATACCATAGCAACCTTGCTTGCGGAGATATATAAACAAAATTTGTTTATAACCGATTTGTACGAGTTACTAGGCTACGAGGACGAACAAGAAATTAGTATTGCAAATGAATTACAGATGTTTCCAAAAACACTACAGAAAGGAATACAGGTTAAAAATTTATCTTTTTCATACCCTGGAACAGAAAAAAAGGTAATAAAAAATATTAATTTTGATATTCATCCGAACGAGAAGCTAGTGATCGTAGGAGAAAATGGATCTGGGAAATCAACCCTTATTAAATGCTTAATCGGAAGTTTTGAAGTTCCAAATAACACGATTTTTTTTGATGAAATAGATAAAAATAGAATAGAAAAGAAAAGTTTATATAACAATATAGCTGTTATATTTCAGGACTTTGTTAAATATGAATTAACTGCTAAAGAAAATATTTCAATAGGTTCCTGTGAGTTTTCCGAAGACACCATAATTTCTTCTTCTAAAATTGCAGAATCACATAGTTTAATATCGAAACTACCAAACAGTTATAATACTCAATTGGGAAGGCTCTTTGGCAATAGTACAGATTTATCGGGCGGACAATGGCAAAGAATAGCTATTGCAAGAGCATTGATTAAAACAGCACCGATACTGATTTTAGATGAACCTACATCTGCACTAGATCCTAATACCGAAGCAAATCTATTTGAAAAATTCAAAGAAATATCAAACGAAAAAATCACAATCTTTATTTCTCATAGAATGTATGCATGCCATTTAGCTGACCGAATTATAGTGATGAAGGACGGGGGCATAGTCGAAATGGGTACACACAATGAATTATTGAATCTACACGGTGAATATTTCAATCTATATAGTTCACAAAAAGAGAAGTATATAGACCCTAAAGAAGATACAGTAAAGGAGCAAATTTATGAACCTAATTATTAATATGACTTGTTTTATTTTTGGATATATTTTCATTACATCTAGTTTATATAAATTATTAAGATTTGAACAACACTACGCTATTGTACATTCCTATAATATAGTACCCGAATCCACAAATAGATTATTTGCATGGTTTGATAGCCTAGTAGAATTGGTAATTGGACTCTGTTTGTTGATTGGATTGCTACTTAAAATTAACCTAATATTCGCGATGTTATTAATGCTAATGTATACAATAGCGATAACAATTAATCTATTTAGGGGTAGGACAAATATCGATTGTGGTTGTGGGGGAGTTGTTGGCAATGGGAAAATATCAAAGAAGTTGGTATTCCGAAATGTAATAATGATAATTAGCATTTTTATACTTTGGTTGAATTTTGATTATAAAGTATTTAGTTTCCCTTTTAATAACCAATTTCTATTTCTTCATTCCTATTTAATTTTGACAATCATTATATATTTAACTATAAAAATCATATATAGTTTCAAACTCAATATTAGAAACATAATAACAAAGGGGGAATAATATATGGATACATTTTTAATTGTGGGTTTTATTATTTTATGGATTGTTGTTATAGCTGAAGCGGGATTTATGCTTTACATCATTAAAAGCTTGAACGACTTTATAGAGGTAATTGAGTCAACTAATGATAAATAAGGGGGGATACGATGAACAATTCAATAACCTTAATGGCTTTAATACTTTTATCAATTTTAGTAGTATTTCAAGGATTGTTATTGTTTAAATTTACAAACCAAATCAAATTTTTCGCTGGGGTAATTGCCACTTCATCTTATGTAAAATTTAGAACGGAACTACAGATTGGACAGGCTGCACCACCATTTAAGTTAAAAGACCAATTCAAGCAAGAATTAAGAGTTGGGCCAAATTCCAATAGTAATACACTACTAATTTTTATTTCATCAGGATGTCCAACTTGCAAAAGATTTGTCGATTCAATTAGTTCTACCTACAATTTTGAATATATCAAAATTTTCTTTATTAGTAATAAAGAATTAGATGATAGTTACATTTCAAAATTCAAAAACCATAATTTATCTTTCTCGGTATCTCCTGATATTTTTCAGTTATATAACATAAGATCCGCCCCGCAAGCCATTATAGTTAACAGTCGTGGGTACATAACCGATACTCTAAAATTACAAACTTGGGAAGATTTAGCAAAACAAAAAATAGGATGATAGATAGGTGGGCATTTTATGAGTACATTACAAAAAATAGTCAACAATATTTCAAGGGTAATTATAGGTAAAAACGAGTCGATTGAATTAGCGGCCATTGCTCTTATAGCAAAGGGACATATTTTATTAGAAGACGTTCCTGGAACTGGGAAAACATCTTTAGCTAAAAGTTTAGCTAAAAGTATTGATGCCGAATTTCAAAGAATCCAATTTACTGCCGATACCTTACCAGGTGATGTGATTGGGT
The DNA here is from genome assembly GCF_000017425.1 of Bacillus cytotoxicus NVH 391-98. Lineage (GTDB taxonomy): Bacteria > Bacillota > Bacilli > Bacillales > Bacillaceae_G > Bacillus_A > Bacillus_A cytotoxicus. Next base: position 367,740 of record NC_009674.1, on the reverse strand, counting down.
TAGAATATTTTAATGTCAAAGAATCAGAATTTAAAACGAGATTAGGGCCTATATTTGCAAATATAGTATTGGTCGATGAAATAAATCGCGCTGTACCTAGAACTCAATCTTCATTATTGGAAGTTATGGAAGAACGTACAGTTACTATAGCCAAAAGCACATACACTTTACCTGGACCTTTTTTAGTTATTGCAACGCAAAATCCACTTGAATCAGCAGGGACATTCCCTTTACCAGATGCCCAATTAGATCGTTTTTTATTAACTATACGTCAAGGGTATCCTACTAGAGAGGCTGAGAAAGAGATGATGCAGCGATTCCAAAGAAATGATCCTTTAGAAAACCTACATTCCGTCATTTCAAGCGAAGAAATCTTAGCTTTACAGCAACAAGCAAGAGAAGTTTTAATGGGGGATGACGTTCAAGAGTATCTTCTTGAAATTATTGAGGCGACACGTAAACACGAACTCATCGAAATTGGTGTCAGTCCACGGGGTACCCTAGCATTAATGAGAGCTGCTCAGGCTCGTGCATTATTAAAAGAAAGAGATTTTTGTACTCCTGATGATTTACAGGCACTTGTAAGACCGGTATGTGCTCATCGATTAACCTTAACTATTGAAGGTGAAATGAAAACTACAAAAGAGGAACTTATAAATGAAATTCTCGATCGTCTTCATGTTCCGGTGGAGAATACGCAATGAAACGGACACTTATTTACACTCCATTAGCTGAGCCACTTATGATAGGAGTTGTATCAGTAGCTGCCCTAGTGTTATGTATATTTTCAAGCAATCTATTGATTTTATCGTTTGTATTCTTATATATATTTTTAATTCTGTTTGTCCATGTTTATGTACGTAAAATATCTCATGTGCATTGGGAATATGTTCAAGGTAGTCCAAATACTTTTATAGGAGAAAAAAATATTTGTTCAATTAAAATTTCAAACAATACTATATTACCTATATTTAATATAGTATTTCGATTTAAATGCGATAATAGACTAAGTTGGAACCATGACGCACTAAACAAAAATCAAAGTACAGGTTCAAATTACTATATGAAATTCAATATGAAGGGAGAGGAGATAAGAACATTTGACATTCAAGCCATAGCCTTGAAAAGGGGAATCGGGAAATGGGAAGAAGTTGAAATAGTAATTTCTGATCCATTTGGTCTCATTATGAGCCATCTAACGTATAGTCAAATTGATACACCTGCTTATTTGATTTTTCCTGCTGTACCTAATATCCAAGTACCAGAATTAAAAGAGTGGTCGCGTGGATTTCGAAAATCTCTATCTTCACCATTGTACGATGAAACGAATGTAATAGGGATAAAAAATTATGAAAATGAAGATTTCCGCTCGATACATTGGAGTGCAACGGCAAAAACAGGAATCATAACTGCAAAGAAATACGAACGAACACAATCTGATAAATATGCACTCTATTTAAATTTAATAAATAAGAACGGAGTGTCAATAAGAAAGGATACAGAGGAACTTATAGAAATAACAGCCGGTATGTGCAAACAACTTTTAGTACAAGATTGTTCTTATGAATTGTGGATAAATACCGTAAGTCACAATGGATTGCTACACATTAAATTAGGAAATAGCAGAAAGCAGTTACAAAACACGCTAAAAGTACTTGCCTCCATTAAAGAACAGGATACTCCTGTATCTTCTTCTTATTTTTTTACGGCAGGTTTTCGTCGTAAGCAATTAGATGCTATTCCCTTAATTATCGGTACTTCTCCGAAACCAAATAATCGAACCGAAAAATGGATTGTAATAAAAGAATAAGAAGGGATTTATGTCATGTTCAATAGTAAAGGGCATATACAGATTGGCTTGTGGTGTGCAAGATTTTTGATAATTATTTTTTTCTCAATTGGTGCGATAACTATGTCCACTAGTGTTGTGCACATACAAAAAGTGATTAAAGAACAATATTTTAAGAAATCACCCAAGAAAGAGTATAAAGAGACAATAAGGGAATTTAAAGAAACTGACCTTCCTGAAACACCTATGGATGAAGTCGAATATATTGATACTGAGCAAAAGACGCACACCAATCGAAAAATAAAAATAGCAGAAGAAAAAAATTTCTTGAATTCTATAATTTTACTACTTAGCAATTCATGGATTACTGTAGTTTTTTATCTCATTTGTATTCTAATTATCGTTTGTTTTATTTATAAATATGTTAGAAAACAAATCCGCAAAAAAAGGAAACACCCAAAAACATATCATACAAGCAATCAAAAAATTAATACAGAAAAAAAAGGAGGGATTATTAATAAACCATTAAATCAACTTCCCACTGATCCGGTGCGAATAAAATTGATTGAATGGGAACAAACCTTGCAATTACATGAAAAACGACGTTCTCACGAGTCCATACAGCAATGGTTATATAGAATTTGTAGAACCAGGGATATCATTCCTATTTATGAATCCATCCGATATGGAAATAAACCTTCTTCAGAAATAGACGTAGAAAAAACAGTGCTGTGGATACAGCAAAACAAGAAAACTGAGTAATAAAATCGGTTCTGGTACAAAAATAAAAGAGAATAAAACGCATAGATTCCTAACGGAATCGTATCTTATGCTGCAAGTCCAAACAATTGATGAATGAATTTTTTCTGGTTTTGGACAGACTGGTCCCGTAAATCAAGCTGTTCTTTTTTAATCATATGCATGGCTTCTACTCTAGGAAGAATGGATGTAGTTGTGTCAAAACATTTAATTCCTAGCATAGAACAATATCATCGCTTCGTTATAAAACGATGATCTTATTCTACTATTTTATTCAAGTGCTTTTGTTGTCTAAGTTGCATACCATCAGGTATGCTTTTTTCTTTTTTCAACTGTTCAATTGCTATAAGATAAGCTGGGTTCTTATCGACTGTTATAACACGTGGCTTTGAAACATGAAAAGACCTCAAAGCTTTCTTGAAAAAGCGCTTTGTAGCCTTCTGGCCTCTTGTTTTATTTAGAAAAAAATCAATATAAATAGATTCATTAACCTTTTAATTTGATATATGTTTTATCGACTCCCCAAGAGTCACTTGTTTGTTTGAGGTGACGACGGATTCTTTTGTCCAATTCAGAACCATACTGATGAACCTAACGCATAATCGTTGAATGAGAAATGGATAAAACCCGTTTCCCCATCATTTCTACCAAATTTTGAAAACTGAGGTTGTATCGTTAACAAAATATTATCAGCTGATAATACATATATTTGAATACATGTTCCTTTCCCAGACCAACCACATATCTTTTCTAGAGTAATAGATTCCGTATGTCCAAGTTTTAGAGATTACTTACACGTCTATTAAAGTTTTTGCACTAGAACCACAATATGTAATTGAAGCAATAGAAGAAACGAAAACTAGAGAATAAAATAATTAATATTCAATGAATAATCTATTTTGTATGGAAGAGGACACTAAATTTGATTTTTCTTTTTCATTCCAAAAGATACACCTTTTGAAGTGGGGTAATTTCTATAAAAAACAATGTGTCAAAAAGTTCGAGATAACATTTTAAAGTACTTCAAAAATATATAGACCTTTTGAAGAATTTGTGAGTTTTTTTAAACGATTTCTTTCAAGTTGATTTAATTCTTATTATTCACCAGAAATAAATAAAAATATATTAATAAATCGATATAGATAATAGTATAGGTAAATAGAGAAGAATGAATAATTCTTTAATATATTTAAATTATATATAACTGAAGCAATCCCTTTATAAAAAGTACCCATTTTCATGTCTTTTTACACAAGATTAAATGAATATAATTCTGTAAATCTATAAAAATTCCGTTTAGACTTTCTTGTCTAAATAGTTTAGAGTTTCTTGTCCTTGTACAATATTTTTTATAAATAATTTATTTATTATAAAAAACTCAATACTTTACTTGAAATAAAAGCTTTATCAATTACATATAAAATAAGTTCATTACGTTTATGATAATCGGTAAATGGCTCAGGATTCATATAACGTTTGACAAGTTCTTTCTTATTTTTATGATTCATAACCATATCAGATGTTAACAATAGCGTATTTGCCATAAAAATCGTTATATCTTCTGTAAGGTCAGGAAACGTTCGCAAAATAGCACGATTATATAAATCTTCCGTCATACAAAAATGGCGTGAAATTTCAAACAATATTCAAATTCTAATTAAGGTTATTTTTCATTCTTTTTACTATAATAAAGTTAACAGAAACATTCCATTTTACTACTAGCATAGTTACGTTAAGAGAAAGAACTTTATATTCCAAAAGTAATTGATAATTAATTTCAATAAAGTTATACATTTCTCTTGACAAAATAACAGATTTTATATGATAATTAATATCGAATTAGAATTATTATCGTTAATTAAGAACTTTATTTTCTGAGCACACTAGTTTATGTTGCTCAAAACTTATAATTAGGAGGAAATGTGATATGTTATTAATCGGCACAGAAGTAAAACCATTTAAAGCAAATGCTTATCATAATGGAGAATTCATCCAAGTTACTGACGAAAGTTTAAAAGGAAAATGGAGCGTAGTTTGCTTCTACCCAGCAGACTTCACATTTGTTTGCCCAACTGAACTTGAAGACTTACAAAATCAATATGCAGCTCTTAAAGAACTAGGTGTTGAAGTATACTCTGTATCTACAGATACTCACTTCACACATAAAGCATGGCATGATAGCTCAGAAACGATTGGTAAAATCGAATACATTATGATTGGTGACCCAACTCGCACAATCACTAGCAACTTCGACGTGTTAGTGGAAGAAGAAGGACTTGCAGCTCGCGCTACATTCATCATCGATCCAGATGGCATTATCCAATCTGTAGAAATCAATGCTGACGGTATTGGTCGCGATGCAAGCATCCTTATTAACAAAATTAAAGCAGCACAATACGTTCGTAACAACCCAGGCGAAGTTTGCCCAGCGAAATGGAAAGAAGGAGCTAAAACACTTAAACCAAGCCTTGACCTTGTAGGTAAAATCTAAGGAGAGCGATCAAAATGATACTAGATGCAGATATAAAAGCACAACTATCCCAATACCTTCAACTAATGGAAAGCGACATCTTACTTAAAGTTAGCACAGGAGACGATGATGTTTCTAAAGATATGTTAGCTCTAGTTGATGAATTAACTGCTATGTCATCTAAGATTAAAGTCGAAAAAGCGCAACTTGAGAGAACACCAAGCTTTAGTGTGAATCGTATCGGCGAAGAAACTGGCATAACGTTCGCTGGTATTCCTTTAGGACACGAATTTACTTCATTAGTGTTAGCATTACTTCAAGTAAGTGGACGTGCTCCAAAAGTTGAACAAAAAGTAATTGATCAAATAAAAAATATTCAAGGTGAATATCATTTTGAATCTTATATCAGCTTAAGCTGTCACAACTGTCCTGATGTTGTTCAAGCTCTTAACGTAATGAGCGTTCTAAATCCTGGTATTACACATACTATGATTGACGGCGCTGCATTCAAAGAAGAAGTAGAAAGCAAAGATATCATGGCAGTACCAACTGTTTACTTAAATGGCGAACCTTTCGGAAGCGGTCGTATGACACTTGAAGAAATTTTAGCTAAAATGGGTAACGGTCCTGATGCATCAGAATTCTCTGATAAAGATCCATACGATGTTCTTGTTGTTGGCGGTGGCCCAGCTGGTGCAAGTGCAGCAATTTATGCAGCACGTAAAGGCATCCGCACAGGTATCGTTGCGGAACGCTTTGGCGGTCAAGTAATGGATACACTAGGTATTGAAAACTTCATTAGCGTAAAACGCACCGAAGGTCCTAAGCTAGTAGCAAGCCTTGAAGAGCACGTAAAAGATTACGATATCGATGTAATGAAATTACAACGTGCAAAACGCCTAGAGAAGAAAGAACTTATTGAAGTGGAACTTGAAAATGGTGCTGTTCTAAAAAGTAAGAGTGTAATCATTTCAACAGGTGCTCGCTGGCGTAATGTTGGCGTACCAGGTGAAGCTGAGTTCAAAAACAAAGGTGTCGCATACTGCCCTCACTGTGACGGTCCACTATTTGCTGGAAAACACGTAGCAGTTATCGGCGGCGGTAACTCTGGTATTGAAGCAGCAATCGACTTAGCAGGTATCGTAAAACACGTAACTGTTCTTGAATTCATGCCAGAATTAAAAGCTGATGCTGTACTGCAAGAACGACTTTACAGCTTACCTAACGTAACTGTTCTGAAAAATGTTCAAACAAAAGAAATTACTGGTACCGACACAGTAAACGGCATTTCTTACATCGATCGTGAAACAGAAGAAGTTCATCATATCGAACTTCAAGGTGTATTCGTTCAAATCGGTCTTGTACCAAACACAGACTGGTTAGGAGACACTGTTGAACGTGTTCGCGGTGAAATCGTAATTGATAAACACGGTGCTACAAACGTACCAGGAGTGTTTGCTGCAGGTGACTGTACAAATAATCCGTACAAACAAATTATTATTTCTATGGGTTCAGGAGCAACTGCAGCTTTAGGTGCTTTTGATTACTTAATCCGTAACTAATCAAGTTTTTACAAAAGCAGGTGCCTTTGGCACCTGCTTTCTTTATCATGCTAATCTATAAACTAAAAACCTTTCATTCCCATTCTTCTCATAAGCTCCCGGTAACCTTACTTCCGTCTCCAGCTCAAAAGCTGTCTGATTCTCTAGGAAAAAGATATAATCCTCGGACGGATAATATAAAATAATATCTACACTTCTCTCTACTTCCTCCACCGAAAGTAATATGTTATTTACAACATTCATAAACACTTGTACCGAAAACGGGTTAAAGAAATAAAAACGATTATCACGCATGTCAATCTTATATTCTTGTGCTAAGCAACATTGAAACTCAATTTTACCCTTACTATTTTTCGATTTTTTTGCATAACGATCACGATTTTCCACTGCTTCTTTATAGAACACTTCATTCATTTCAATCCCAACTGCCGAAGCACCGCACTTATGATGCATATAAAAGTTCAATCGCCCTTTGCCGCACCCAAAATCTACAACTCGATCACTACTTTTGATTTCGTATTGATTCAATAACTCATCTAAACCACTATATGGCGTTGGTTCATAGCGATGATAATGCATAGACTTATTAAATCCTTTTTGCTCCCCTACAGTCTTTATATTTAACACTGCGTCGTAATATTGTTCGTTCATTTATTTACTCCTATTGAGAAATGATACTTTTATTATATACGATAAAGAATTCTGCTACATTCATAGAGGATCGAGCTGACAAGTACATGAAATTATATCGGCGCTTCTCCCCTATTTATCGGCGATATTTTCATTATATCGGCGCTTAGACACAACTTATCGACTATTCGACAAAGGATATCGATTTCGCGACATATAACGACAAAAAGCAGGAGCTAGAAAGCCCCTGCTTTTTCATTCCTTCATCTCTGTTCAAATTTATCAAGCAATGCACGCACTTCATCTGTTGATTTCGTGCTCATCAATTGATTTCTTAATTCAGCAGCTCCATGGAATCCTTTAACATAAATTTTGAAAAAGCGATGAAGTCCTGTGATGGAACGTGGTAGTACTTCCGCATATTGATCTTGAAGATCAAGCTGTAGTCTTAAAAGATCAAGGTGTTCTTTACTGCTATGTTCTCTTGGCTCTTTTTCAAACGCAAACGGATTTTTAAAAATACCTCGCCCGATCATCACACCATCAATGCCGTATTTTTCAGCAAGCTGTAGCCCGGTTTGACGGTCAGGAATGTCTCCATTGATTGTTAGGAGCGTATTTGGTGCGATACGGTCACGTAATTTTTTGATTTCTGGAATTAACTCCCAATGAGCAGCCACTTGGCTCATTTCTTCTCTTGTACGTAAATGAATAGAAAGGTTCGCAATATCCTGTTTGAAAATATGCGTTAACCACTCCTCCCACTCATTTACTTCCTTAAAGCCAAGTCGTGTTTTTACGCTGACAGGTAGTCCGCCTGCTTTTGCTGCTTGAATAAGTTCTGCTGCGACGTCTGGACGCAGAATAAGGCCACTACCTTTTCCTCTCGAAGCTACATTCGGTACAGGACAGCCCATATTAATATCGATTCCTTTAAACCCTAGTTCTGCCATGCCAATACTCATTTGACGGAAATATTCGGGATTATCTCCCCAAATATGCGCCACTATTGGCTGTTCATCTTCTGTAAAAATCAAACGGCCACGCACACTTTTCATACCCTCTGGATGACAATAGCTATCCGAGTTTGTAAACTCCGTGAAAAATACATCCGGTCGACCGGCTTCACTTACTACGTGACGAAAAACAACATCTGTCACATCTTCCATTGGTGCAAGTACAAAAAATGGTCGTGGTAAATCACGCCAAAAATTATCTATCATGTCAAACTCAAATCCTCTCAATTAAAAAAGTCTAAAGTCAAATGTTACAATCGCTTATTATCAAACACCAGTACATTTGAACATTTATTATTTTTAAAAATCAGCAATATTTATAAACCAAAAAGCAGATGGTATAGATTTTTTCTATATCAACTGCTTTTTTATTATACCAACTTAAGCCAAGCTACACACTCCACGTGAGTCGTATGCGGGAACATATCAACAGGCTGTACTTCTTGTGTTTTATACCCGCCTTCTTCTAGTACTTTTAAGTCGCGTGCAAGTGTTGCTGGGTTACATGATACGTATACGACGCGCTTTGGTTTCATGTCGATGATTGTATTTAGTAATGCTTCATCGCAACCTTTGCGCGGAGGGTCGACGACGATTGTGTCGGCGATTACGCCTTCTTTGTACCAGTTTGGAATGACAACTTCCGCTTCTCCAACTGCAAATTCTGCATTTGTCATGTTGTTGAGTTCTGCGTTTCGCTTTGCGTCTTCGATTGCTTCTGGCACAATTTCAACGCCATATACTTTTTTCGCTTTTTGCGCTAAGAATAGAGAAATGGATCCGATTCCGCAGTACGCATCAATAACTGTTTCATTTCCGTCTAGTTGTGCATATTCTAATGCTTTATCGTATAGCACTTTCGTTTGCTCTGGGTTTACTTGATAGAACGAACGCGCTGAAATCGCAAATTGAATATCACCGATAAAGTCATAAATATATTCTGATCCATATAGAACTGTTGTTGTCTCTCCAAAAATAACATTTGTACGTTTCGTGTTTACGTTTTGAACAATTGATTTTACATTTGGGAATTTCGCTGTAATTTCTTCGATTATCGCCTTTTTATTTGGAAGTTCTGCCGTGCGCGTGATGAAAACAAGCATAATTTCCCCTGTTACGTGTCCATATCTTGCCATTACGTGGCGAAGTGTGCCTTTATGACGTTCTTCATTGTACGCACGAATGCCATGCGTTTCACAAATGCGTTTCACTTCTTGAATTAATGTATCGTTCTCTTCCGCTTGAATTAAGCACGTTTCCATATTGATAATATCATGCGTCCCTTGACGGTAAAAACCCGCTACTAGTCCGCCTTCACGTTCTCCAATTGGCACTTGTGCTTTGTTGCGATACACCCACGGATTTTCCATACCGAGAACAGGGTGAACTGGCACGTCATGAAGACCTCCAATACGCTGCATGACATCACGTACTTGCTTTTGCTTCGCTGCTAACTGTCCTTCATACGTTACGTGCTGAAGCTGGCAACCACCGCATTGGTTGTAAACCGGGCACTCTGCCTCTTTACGATATGGACTTTCTGTGTAAAGCTTCATTAAGCGGCCAAATGCGAAATTCTTTTTTACTTTAATAATTTTAATTTGCGCTTTTTCACCTGGTAATCCGTTTTTGACGAAAATGGGATATCCGTCCACTTTCGCAACACCGGCACCATCATGGGTTAAATCTTCAAATACTACATCTATAAACTCGTTTTTTTCAACTGGTGGCGTCATTTTATTACTCATTTTCCGACCTCTCTTTTTCATAACACTGCGTTACATTTTATCATACTTACATAGTCTTTTTCTATTGGAAGAAAAAAAGCTATTGACGACACTTCTCTATTAATGTTACGCTACTAATAATTTAATACGGACGGTGTTACCTCATATATCCTCGATAATATGGATCGAGAGTTTCTACCTGGCAACCAATAATTGCCGGACTATGGGGAAAACTAATGAATATTAGCTTATAGGAAGACTTATATTGATTAGCTTTCTCTCATAGATGAAAGTGAATCTATTATGAGTCTTTTTTTATTTTCACTTTTAACAGGTCGGACATCTTACGTATGACATAAAACTTTTTAATCCTTTATTTATTAGTTATATAACTAATGTTTTATGTAAAAACTTTATAAGAACTTGTGAAAGGGGCAATTACATGCAATATGTAATAAGCATTATCGGCATCCTCGCCGTGTTAGGTTTATGCTTTGCTTTATCAAACAACAAAAGTAAAATTAACTTTCGTGCAATTGCTATTATGATTGTTTTTCAAATTTTTATTGGTTGGTTTATGTTTGCCACAAAGGTTGGTCAACAAATCATTATTTTAATTAGTAAAGTCTTCAACAAACTCATTAAACTTGGTACAACAGGTGTTGATTTTCTTTTTAATGGAATTCAACGAGATTTTGTCTTTTTCTTAAACGTACTATTAATTATTGTCTTTTTCTCGGCACTACTTTCTATTTTTAGTTATTTAGGCGTTTTACCATTTATTGTTCGCGTTGTAGGTGGTGCTATTTCAAAAGTTACTGGTTTACCACGCGTCGAGTCCTTCCATGCCGTAAATTCTGTATTTTTCGGTTCAAGTGAAGCTTTAATCGTAATTAAAAATGACTTAAAACACTTTAATAAAAACCGTATGTTCATCATTTGTTGTTCAGCGATGAGCTCTGTTTCAGCTTCTGTTACCGCATCATACGTGATGATGCTAGATGCGAAATATGTATTAGCTGCTCTTCCATTGAACTTATTCTCAAGCTTAATTGTTTGTTCTTTATTAACACCCGTTGATACAAAACGCGAAGAAGAAACTGTTCAAAAGTTTGATCGAAGCTTATTTGGTGATAGCTTCATTGGTGCAATGATTAATGGTGCATTAGACGGCTTAAAAGTAGCTGGTATCGTTGCTGCATTAATGATCGCCTTCATTGGTGTAATGGAAGTTGTAAACTACGTAATTACCTCCGCTTCAGGTGCAATGGGACATACAATTACACTACAACAAATTTTTGGTTATATTCTAGCCCCATTTGCTTTCCTAATGGGGATTCCAGTTCATGAAATTATCCCAGCTGGCGGCATTATGGGAACGAAAATCGCCTTAAATGAATTTGTAGCAATTCTTGATTTAAAAGAAATTGCGAAAACATTATCTCCACGTACAATTGGAATCGTTACAGTATTCTTAATTAGCTTCGCAAGTATTAGCCAAATTGGTGCAATCGTTGGTACCATTCGTGCTCTTTCTGAAAAACAAGGAAGTGTTGTTTCTAAATTTGGTTGGAAAATGCTATTTGCATCAACACTTGCTTCTATTTTATCCGCTACCATCGCTGGATTATTTATTTAACAAAAAGTCTCTATGATACGAGTCGTATCATAGAGACTTTTTGATTTCGCTTACTTTAAATTTAGCTTAATTCTTATTTCCTAATATTTATTACCCTTCCTAAAATGTTATAATTTGTAAAAATGAGATGAGGGATTATAATGAAGGCTCATATTCTTTTTGATTTTTTACATGTACTGTTTTTCAGTTTAAAAAGCTACTATATATTAGGAATTCCAATGTATGTATTCATTCTACCTGTCCTTTTTGTAGCAGCTTATGTAAGCATTTCCTTCAATAAAAAAAGAAAAAGTAGGTCGATTCACAACCACTAATTTTCCTCAAATGATATGATGAACAAGGGTATAAACCCACCACTCTTATAGGGGTGGGTATTTCAATGTAAATAGGCAACATACTACACAATAGAAGGTGATCGTTATGAAAAAATATATCGCTATTGCTTTATGCACATCTGCTATTCTAGCGGGCTGTAACACTAGCAATGTAAGTAATGAACCAAAACAAGAGAAACAGGTTCAAAAGCAAGTAAAAAAACAAGACGAGCTTGTAAAACCGCAAGGAAAGATTGTTTCTGATCCTATTACATATGAATCTATGAATACATCAATTCGTGTGACAGATGTAAAAGATTCTTTCACAGAAGTACAATATAAAATTTGGCGAACAGCAGACGGGAAAGAGAGCGCAAAACCTTTCGCTTCTAAAGAAAAAGACAATCAATTTGTAATTCCTTTTCATGTAAACGAGTTTGAAGGAAAACGCGGTGAATACCAAATTGAAGCATTTGGTGTGAAAGAAGACGGCAAACGCATCCCTCTTACACCATCTACCATTACATTCCAGCAACATGTTCCTATCTTAATGTATCATGCTATCGATGATTATCACGGTCAAGGAATTAAAGACTTATTTGTATCACCTGCTAACTTTGAAGCACAAATGAAATATTTAAAAGACAACGGGTATACGTTATTAACATTTGAACGATGGAACGAGATTAATAAAGTGAATAAACCGATATTTGTAACACTTGATGATGGGATGAAAAATAATATGAATGCATTCCGCATTCTGCAACAATTAAAGGATGCTACTTTTAAACCGACTGCAACCGAATATATGATTGTTGATAATGTCGGTGTTGAAGGTGCCTTATCGGCTGATGAAATAAAAGAGATGGTGAACTCTGGTATTTTCTCTGTCCAATCTCATACAGCGACACATGCTGACCTACCAAAAATCACAAACTATGAAGAAGAATTAAAAGGATCGAAAGAAAAGCTTGAAAAGATTACTGGAAAGCCTGTGATCGCTATTGCCTATCCGTTTGGACATGTAAATGATCAAGTTGTTGCAGAAACGAAAAAATATTATCAGTTTGCTACAACAACTAAACCAGGACAATTCATTACAAAAGGTGAAGCGGACGAATTGTTAAAAATGAAACGTGTTCGCGTCCACCACACAACTACGGTAGAGCAATTTGCTGCGTCTATTAAGTAAGTAGACATAAAAGCTCAATAACAGATGTATTCTATTTATATTTTTGAATTTTTCCTGTATTATGTATATAATAAACATTTCGAATAAAGGAGATTATATATATGTCATTTGAACAGAACTTAGAGAAATATGCTGCACTTGCAGTAAATGTTGGCGTAAACATTCAACCTGGTCAAACGTTATCGATTAATGCTCCACTTGAAGCTGCTCCATTTGTACGTCTCGTTACAGAAAAAGCATATAAATCTGGTGCAAAGCATGTATATGTAGATTGGAATGATGAAGTGTTAACACGCTTAAAGTTTGATTTAGCTCCAGATGAAGCGTTCTCTGAATTTCCTGCTTGGAAAGCGCGTGCACGTGAAGAATTAGCAAAAGAAGGTGCGGCATTTATGTCTATTTATGCAGAGAATCCTGACTTATTAAAAGGTGTAGATGCAACAAAAATTGCAACTGCTCATAAAGTTGCTGGAGAAGCGATGAAGGTATATCGCGATTATGTACAAGCTGATAAAGTAAGCTGGTGCGTCATCTCTGTTCCTACAAAAGAATGGGCTGCAAAAGTATTCCCTGATGTATCGCCCGAGCAACAAGAAGCAAAGCTGTGGGATGCTATTTTCCAAGCGACTCGTACAAATCTTGAAAACCCAGTTGAAGCATGGAAAAAGCATGATGAAACATTACATAAAAAAGTCGACTACTTAAATGAAAAACACTATAAAGCACTTCACTACACAGGCCCTGGAACAGATTTAACAATTGAACTTCCAGAAAAACACGTTTGGGCTGGCGCTGGTAGCTTAAATGAAAAAAATGTACCGTTTATGGCTAATATCCCAACAGAAGAAGTCTTTACTATGCCATTAAAGACAGGTGTGAACGGCTATGTTTCGAACACAAAACCATTTGTGTTTTCCGGAAATATTATTGATAACTTTACACTCACTTTTGAAAATGGTCGCATCGTTGACTATAAAGCAGACGTTGGCGAAGAAGCGTTAAAACATTTAATTGAAACAGATGAAGGCTCTCATTTCTTAGGGGAAGTTGCCTTAGTGCCGCATGATTCACCGATTTCAAATACAAATATTCTATTCTACAATACACTATTTGATGAAAATGCCTCTTGTCATTTAGCAATTGGAAATGCTTATGCATTTAACTTAGAGGGCGGAAAAACAATGACGAAAGAGGAGCTTGCAGCAAACGGAGCAAATGCTAGCATTACACACGAAGACTTCATGATTGGTTCAGCTGATCTTGATATCGATGGTATTACAGCTGATGGGAAACATGAGCCTATCTTCCGTAAAGGGAATTGGGCGTTTTAATACAACATAAAAGCTGTCTTCCAAAAATCGGAAGACAGCTTTTATGTTGCTGATGAAACCTTTAATCCGATTACACCTAATACAATGAACAGAATGCAAAACGCTTGAAACAAGCTAATATGTTCTTTAAAAAAGCAAAAGCTAATGATTGTAATACATAATGTGCCTAAACCGGACCAGATTGCGTAAGCAATACTTAAATGAATCTTTTTTACAACAATGGCAAAAACGCTAAAACAAATGCCATAACATACAAAGATGAATACACTTGGAACAAACTTCGTTAAACCATTTGATAACTTCATTGCGACCGTTCCAGCGACTTCAAATATAATTGTTACGAGTAGTAATAACCAATATATCATCTAGATCCCTCATCTTTTTGTTAGATTATAGAGATTCTAGTATATATTTTTATCTTCTCCTAAACAAGATTGTTAGCATTATAATCCTAATGAAATATATTTAATTTCTAAATACTCTTCAATTCCAAAGTGACCGCCTTCACGACCGATCCCGCTTTCTTTAAATCCACCAAACGGCGCTTGTGCAACAGATGGAAGGCCATCATTTAAACCGATAATTCCATATTCTAATGCTTCACTAATTTGGAATGCTTGACTCATATCTTTTGTAAATATATATGCCGCTAAACCATATGGCGTATTATTCGCACGCTCAATCACTTCTTCTACCGTTTTAAACTTCGCAACTGGCGCTACTGGACCAAATGTCTCTTCTGTCATGCATAGCATCGTATCATTTGCACCGCCAATAACAGTTGGTTCAATAAAGTGACCATTTAATTCTGTAACCGTTTGGCCTCCATATAAAATTTCGCCGCCTTTTTTCACTGCATCTTCAATGTGCTCTTGTACTTTTTCTACTGCATTTGCATCGATAAGCGGTCCTACAGTTGTCCCTTCACCAAAGCCATCTCCAACTTTTAACTGTGCAACTGCTTTTTTGAATTTCGCTACAAATTCTTCATATACCGCTTCCTGTACAAAAACGCGGTTTGTACAGATACATGTTTGCCCAGCATTACGGAATTTCGACCCAATTACAGCTTCGACAGCTTTATCTAAATCCGCATCATTCATCACGATAAATGGAGCGTGCCCTCCTAGTTCAAGTGACACTTTCTTCATCGTTTTCGCAGCGCTAGACATTAATTCTTTTCCAATTTCCGTTGATCCTGTAAAGGAAACTTTTCTTACGCGGCCATCTTCCATCCAAGCATCTGCAATCGCTTTGGCACTACCTGTTACAATGTTTAAAACACCTTTTGGAATATTAGCTTCATGTGCTAATTCCGCTAATTTCAGCGCTGTTAACGGGGTTTGGCTAGCAGGTTTTACAACTGCTGTACAGCCTGCTGCAAGTGCTGGTGCTACTTTTCTTGTAATCATTGCCGCTGGGAAGTTCCATGGTGTAATAGCTGCAATAACCCCAACAGGTTGTTTCGTTACTAAAATACGTTTATTCGGATGAGAAGCTGGAATCATTTCACCGTATACACGTTTTCCTTCTTCTGCATACCACTCTACAAAGCTATTTGCATAATTTACTTCTCCAAGTGCCTCAAGAAATGGCTTTCCTTGTTCTCTCGTCATAATAGCAGCAATTTCTTCTTTATTTTCATCAATAAGCGTAAACCATTTTCTTAATTTCTCCGCACGCTCAGCCGCTGTTAATTTTGACCAAGATTTAAAAGCTTCATGCGCAGCATCAACGGCTTGCTTCGCCTCTGTCACTCCACCTTTTGGAACCGTGGCAAATATCTCTTGTGTTGCTGGATTATGAATTTTAATTTGTTCCTCTAATTGAATCCATTCACCATTTATATACATTGCTTTTTGATCTAAATTTACATATGTCGCTTTCTTATCCAAAATTCTCTTCCTCCTCTATACTTTCCTGTTTGAAAGTGTTTCTTTTATACTTACCGAGAAGCATTCTAATAAAGAAATAACCTCCCAAAGTTACCCAACCTAGTACCATTAACCATTCATATGGCCAAATTAGCGCCGCTGGCATGCCTGGCATATATAATACAATAAAGCCAATACTTAATATAATTGCAATACTTCCAACTACTCTTCCATTCTTTACTTGAAATGGTCGCTTCATCTTCGGTGCTCTTTTGCGTAATATGAAAAAGGATAGACTGACTAATAAGTAAGAAACAACAATGCCAAGTCCACCTGCATCTACAATCCAAACAAGCGCCGGTCTTCCTAGTAATGGTGCAAAAAAGGATAGCATCCCTAAAAAGATGATAGAATGAGAAGGGGTGTTATATTTTGGATGCACTTTTCCAAACCATGCCGGTATCATTCCTTCTTTCGACATTGCGTATAATACACGGCTGCCTCCAATGATGAAAGCATTCCAACTTGTAATGATACCAGCTAAGCCACCAAAAATTAAGATATTCGCAAATACTTTAGAACCGAACACTGCTCCCATAGCATCTGCTGTTGCTAATTTTGTTTGAAGAAGCGCTTTCTGATTTAACGCCATTGATACACCTAATGCTATAAAAAGATAGAAAATCACAGCACAAATGACAGAAAAAATTAAAAGTTTCCCAATCTCTTTAAATGGAAGATTTACTTCTTCAGCAACTTGAGGGATTACATCGAATCCAACAAATAAAAACGGAACCATAATAAGAACGGTCATAACTCCGCCTATACCATCTATAAAAAACGGTTCTAAATTTTTTGTATCGCCGTTGAAACCAGCGCCAAAAACAAGCATAATTCCTGTTGCTACAATAAAGAGAGTAAATATACTTTGAAACACAGCTGCTGTCTTCACACCAAAATAATTGATAATTGTAATAAACAGGGCACCACCCATTCCAATCATCGCCCATGTCAAGTATACATCCCAACCAGCAATCGTCCATAAATAAATGCTTTGATAATGAGGTAATACATAATCTACCACTGTCGGTAATGCAACAGCTTCAAAGGTAACGACAGATACATATCCTAGTATGATTGCCCATGATGCAACAAAAGCCGCCTTCTTTCCAAATGCCTTACGTACATACAATAAGCCACCGCCTGTTTCCGGCATCGCGGAAGCAAGTTCAGCGTATGTTAATCCAACGAAAATAACAAGTAACCCTCCAATAATAAAGGCAATTACAGCCCCCATTGAACCAGCAGATGTAACCCAATCCCCCGAGAGAACAACCCAGCCCCATCCAAGCATTGCACCGATCGCAAGGAAAAGAACATCAAAACGTGATAACACCTTTTTAAGTTTCTTCTCTCCCAACTATGAAATCCCCTCCTATTAACTTTTTAATTTTCCGAGTAGCTGCCGATTGACTTATTTTCAAAAACTCTGCTACTTTATAGCTTGATCCATATGTTTTATATGCTTTTAAAATAATATTCCGCTCTACTTCCTCCAACATTTGGTAGAGACTTTGACCAGATTGTTCAATCGTTACTTCTTGCATAGATACTGGTAAATCTTCTATCGTAACAATATCATCAGCAGTAATAACAAGCCGCTCAATTACATTCTCAATTTCACGATTATTCCCTTCCCAAGGATATCCTACAAACATTTGTAATGTACTAGGGGCTAATTTCACATCTCGTCCATACTTTTCATTAAAGTGCTGTAAATAATGATAAACTAATGGCAAAATATCCTCTGTTCTTTCACGAAGGGGCGGAATTTGAATCGGTATGACATTTAGACGGTAAAACAAGTCTTTTCGAAAAGTCCCTTGTTTCACCATTTCTGCTAAATTTCTATTCGTAGCTGCTACAATACGAACATCCACCTTTTTTAATTCTCTACCCCCTACCGGGCGGAATGTTTTTTCCTGTAGCACTTGTAATAATTTCGCTTGCATTTCTAGCGGTATTTCTCCTATTTCATCTAAAAAAAGCGTTCCTTTATGTGCGAGTTCTAATATTCCTTTCTTCCCTTCACGATTGGCGCCCGTAAAAGACCCTCCAGCATATCCAAATAGCTCTGATTCAATAAGATTTGTTGGCAATGCCGCACAGTTCATTTCATAAAACACTTCATTTTTTCGATGGCTAATTTCATGTAAATGACGTACTAATCTACTCTTTCCTACACCGGTCTCACCCAAAATGAGGACTGTACTATCTACCATGGATATTTTTTTGATTGTTTCGACTATTTTCTGCATAGCTACACTTTTAAAAATAAGTCCTTCGTGCTCATATGTTTCTCGTAATTCCCTTTTATATGTCTTTAATTGATGATCCATCTCCTCTACTTTTTTTCGTAATTGATAAAGTTCAGTGAGATCACGAGAATAACTGATGACTCTACGTAAATTTCCCTTTGCATCAAACACCGGTCTTGTACGAACATGTAAATACTCACCTGATTTTGTTGTCTGAACAAGTTCAATTGGTTTCTTCTTCTCAATGACTTCTAATGTTGCAGATGGATAGAAAATCCCTTCCTTTTGCAAATCTTTCACATGTTTCCCAATCAATTCTTTCGCGGACAATTGATAGTGCCTTTCACATGTACTATTTACACGTACAACAATCCCTTTCTCATCCGTAACAAAGATTTCGTCAAACGCATATTCAAATACATCTTTTAAATCCATATATGCTCTTTCCTTTTCTGCAACCATTCTAGCCACTCCTCAAAGTCAATCCCTTACTCCAATTATTTACCTCTTATATTCTATTATAAATCTAAAACTTAATTTAAGGGAATTTTCTGTATTTTTAAGGCGGTAAACTAGAATAATTGCAACTGTGTTATCGGTACATCCACCCTTTATACCCGAGCCATATTTGCTTGTGTATAACAAGATTGTAAAGATTCTTCAATAATTGTAAGCCCTTCTTCCAATTGCTCATCTGTAATAATGAGCGGCATAAGAACACGAATGACATTTCCATAAGTTCCCGCTGATAATAAAAGCAAGCCACGTTTATTCGCTTCAGCACATAAGTTTGCAGTTAAAGCTTTATCAGGCTCTTTCGTACTGCGATCTTTCACAAGCTCAAATGCACACATTGCCCCTAATCCACGAACATGACCAATACAATGATATTTCTTCTTCATCTCTTCAAATCGTTCCATCACAATTTTCCCAATATGCATAGCTCGATCATTTAACTTTTCTTTCTCAATAATATCTAAAACAGCTAATGCGGCTACGCAGCCAAGTGGACTTCCCGCGTACGTTCCTCCAAGCTCGCCTGGTGCTGCCTCATTCATTATCTCCTTACGACCAATAACTCCACTAATTGGTACTCCAGCCCCTAGTGACTTAGAAACCGTAATTAAATCTGGTACAACATCGTAATGATCAATTGCAAAATATTTTCCTGTCCGGCTAAATCCTGTTTGAATTTCATCAGCTACAAATAAAATGTCATATTCCGAGCAAAGACGACGTACTTCTTGAACAAACTTTTTACTTGGAACGATAAAACCACCCTCACCTTGAACAGGTTCCATTACAACAGCAGCTATGCTTTCTGGAGCTACTTCTGATAGGAAGAAGTTCTTCAATTCTTCAATCATAAAGTTATCATATTGCTCATCTGTTAACCCTTCTGGACGGCGATACTCATATGGAAACGGCGCTTTATATACTTCAGGGGCAAATGGTCCAAAGCCAAATTTATACGGTTTCACTTTACTTGTCATCGTCATTGTCATTAATGTGCGACCATGAAATCCTTTTGAAAATGCAATGATACCAGATCTTCTCGTATATTTACGAGCAATCTTCACTGCATTTTCAACTGCTTCCGCACCGCTATTTAAAAATAATACTTGCTTATCAAAATTTCCTGGTGCTAATCTAGCTAATTTCTCTGCTAGCTCAATATACGGTTCATACATCATAACATTAAAGCCAGTATGAATATATTGATCTACTTGTTTATGAAGCGCTTCTGTTACTGCTGGATGACAATGCCCTACATTAATCGTTCCAATCGCACCTGCAAAATCAATGAATTGATTTCCATCGACATCTGTTACAAGTGCTCCATCTGCTGATTGTACAAACGTTGAAATCCCATTACTCACACCTCTTGGTATAATATTTTGACGACGTTCTAATAAAGAAGCTGCTTTTGGCCCTGGAATTTGCTCATTTACTTTTGCATATTTTTTTATACTCATCGTTTTTCCCATCCTTTTCTATACAATGTTTTTTCTTATATCCATTGCAAAATGTATGCCAACTTATGATCCTAGCATTCTTCCCTTTTTCTTTATATTTCAACATAAAAAATAAGTCTATAACGACTTATTTCAAGTCAGTATAGACTTATTTTATTTACCTATTAGGCTTTACTTGTTCAAAAAGAAGTGTACCAGAACTTGAAATTAGATCTCCTACCGAATCTAATATAAGATCGGCAAGCGGTGCTAAAGTTTGATAATCCCCAGTCCCAGATAGCACACCAATCGCATAACAATCCCCGCTATTTTTCGCTAAATGTAAATCTGTTGGGGTATCTCCAATAACAGCAATTTCTGACGGTATGAGATGAAATCTTTCGCAAATGAATTCTATAATTTTTTTATCTGGTTTTTGTGCTGGGAAAGTGTCAGAAGTAATTATACAATCAAAGAAAGATTCCAATTGATATTGCTTCAAGAATAATTCTGTTGGCGCTAAATCATCAGCTGTTACAACACCTAAAATAAATTCTCTATCTTTCAACGCTTGCAAAATTTCCGGAATATTCGCGGTCATTTTCATATGAGAGCGGTGTTCATACATAAGAGTAAATAATTGCTGACTCACCCACTGAGACATATTCTCTTCTTTTTCTGATGAAATATATTCACAAAATACTTTTGCTACATCACGACTTGTTCCAGCTGCTAAGGCACTCTCAGGATGAACAAAATTTTCTTCTACACCTATTTCACTTAAAAGCGTTTGTTGTAAAGATTGTGGTAAATCATATACCTTTATAAGCTCAGCGACAAGTTCTTCGGCCACTTTTACCCAAACGGAATGAAAATCCATTAATGTACCATCTTTATCAAATAATATTGCTTTGATCTTCTCCATAACCCCCCACCTTTCTCTTCTTCTCTCTCCCATTGTAACAAGGAAATATGGATAAAAAATGAATATATTGTAAAGATGCCATAAAAAACAAACAAACTTCCAATTTACAATCTAAATCGAATCATTTGACTATCATTTTGGAAAGGCGTAGAATTACTTTCATCGTAATGAGCTAATTATTTAACTTTATTAACTATCATGATAGTTTCCTACAATTTTTATATTATTATAGGAGATGTTTATATGGTTGAAGAAATGTTTTATCGAAAAATATTAGAAAATCTCTTTTCAGACCCTATTGAAGTGACACTTTGGGATGGAAAAACAGTTCAATATGGTGAAGGAGAACCTCTATTTCAAATTACATTCCATAAACCCCTTTCCAAAAAAGAACTTGCCAACGACCCATCGATTGCATTCGGCGAAGCTTATATGAATGGAGATATTGAATTAAAGGGTGATCTTGAAAAAGCGATTGAGTCCATTTACAAGAGCCAAGAAAGCTTTTTAGGAAATAGTAAGTTGCAATACTTCACAAGTAAATGGAATTTTTCAAAGAAGAAAAACAAAGAAGACATTACTCATCACTATGATATTGGAAACGACTTTTATAAATTATGGCTTGATGACACAATGACGTATTCTTGTGCTTATTTTCAGCATCCTGATGACCCCTTAACAACAGCTCAACATAATAAAGTAAATCACATTCTAAAAAAATTAAATCTGCGTAAAGGAGATACTTTGTTAGATATCGGATGCGGATGGGGAGAACTGATTACAGCAGCCGCGAAACAATATGGCGTGAAGGCAATGGGCGTAACATTAAGTGAAGAACAATACGCAAAAACTACTGAAAAAATTAAGCAAGAAGGCCTTACTGATTTAGTGGAAGTTGCCTTACTTGATTATCGTGACATTACAAATCGCAAGTTCGACAAAATTGTAAGTGTTGGTATGATTGAACATGTGGGAAAAGATCGTATTACTGAATATTTTCATACAGTAAATCGTCTATTAGCAGACGGTGGTGTTTCTGTACTACATTGTATTACTTCTCCAACAGATGGAGCTACAAATGGATGGATTGAAAAATATATCTTCCCTGGCGGATACGTTCCATCTGTTAGTGAATTAATTACAAACATCACGAATCAAAAAATGTTCCTCGTGGATGTGGAAAGTTTACGAAGACACTACGGTAAAACATTGGAACACTGGGCCAAAAATTTCGAAAATGCACTTGATGAAATTCGCAAAACGAAAGATGAACGCTTCATCCGGATGTGGCGCCTCTATTTAAATGCTTGCGCAGCTTCATTCTATACTGGCAATATCGACTTACACCAATTCGTATTTACTAAAGGGATTAATGATGATATTCCATGGACACGCGCCTATATGTATGATACAAAGCAATAATAAGCTATTAAAAAAGAGGATGCCATTATAAGGCGTCCTCTTTCTGCTCAGGAACAAATAGTTCTAAGCAATGATAGATGTTTTCAAACTCCATCGGTGCATCTCCACCGTATTCACCATCTAAGTTGATCATTAACTTATCAGGCGAATGCACCTTAATACGATTTGCTTGCGTATATAATACTTTTGGATTGTTAATATGCTCACCGCGCTGCGCTTGAGTTGCCGCTTTAATTAAATCCGCTATTGATCCTTTTTTCAGTACTAACAAGTCAAATAACCCATCATTAATAGAAGCATATGGTGCTACCTTTTCAAATCCACCTACTGAACGTGTATTTGTAATTAAAAACATCGTAATTTCTTCTTGCAGCAACTTTCCATCATACTCAATCTCAACATACGTTGGATGTAATGACGGTAACATTTCAATTCCTTTTAAGTAATATGCTAATTGTCCTAGCACTGTTTTTAATTTGCTCGGCACTTCATACGTTAACTCTGTAATACGTCCGCCTCCAGCAATATTAATAAAATATGTATCGTTTGCTCTACCAAGATCTAACGGGACCGTTTTCCCTTCACAGATAATATCTGCCGCTTCTTCAATAGAACGTGGGACACCAATAGCACGTGCAAAATCATTCGTTGTTCCAACTGGAATAATTCCAAACTTCGGACGATGTTCTTGCTCTACTAAACCATTTACCACTTCATTTAAAGTCCCATCACCGCCTGCTGCAATGACTACATCAAATTTACGCTTTGCCGCTTGCCTTGCCGCAATTGTTGCGTCTCCAGGCCCTGTTGTCGCGTGACAAGATGTTTCATATCCAGCTTGTTCTAATTTCTGTAATACTTCTGGTAAATGCTTTTTAAATAACTCACGACCAGAAGTAGGATTATAAATTATTCTTGCTCGTTTCATCATGTATTAGCACAGGAATTTTCTCATTCATCAATTCAGAAAAAAGAATATATCCAACTTTTCTCCAGCCTTCCTATGCCTGCCTCCTCTCATCTCCATATCCTTCTTTTATCCCAATTTAAAAGGACAAGTAAGAACCAGGATTCATATCGCTATGCATTCGCAAATCCTACCATTCTTCATCGCTATTACTGTTTGTTTTATGGAAAACATGGGAATCTTAATGATCTATTTTTCATAAGATAAAAAACTTTATATGTCTAGATGTATCATTATTCCCACCTTTTTGCAACTATCATACCATAGTTGCTATACAAACATTTTCCCACATTTTACAGAAAAAAACACCCACATGCGGGTGTTTTTTTCCTTGATCTTTCATTACGGACTAGTTCTTGCAGCTAGAAGGATCAGGCGTTTCTCCTCCTGTAGTGAAGCAAAAAACACTTCTCTTTCGAAGGCTCCAACGCCTCCTTCTTCTAATCGAACCGCCTATGCTTTTCTTTTTATCGCTTATTTATTTCTTCTAGTAAGATTTTATTCACAAGCGGTGGGTTTGCTTGTCCTTTTGTCGCTTTCATAATTTGACCAACTAAGAAACCAATTGCACGGTCTTTACCGTTTTTAAAGTCTTCAATAGATTGTGCATTATTATCAAGGATTTCTGTTACAATCTTACGAAGTGTACCTTCATCAGAAATTTGAACAAGACCTTTTGCTTTCACGATTTCTTCTGGGTCTCCACCTTTTTCAATTAACTCGTTAAATACTTTCTTCGCAATTTTAGAAGAAATCGTACCTTTCTCGATTAATTGAATCATTTTAGATAGCCCAGCAGGTGTTAAAGCTACATCTTTTAATTCTTTTTGTTGTTTGTTTAAATATGCAAGCACTTCACCCATTAGCCAGTTTGATGCTAACTTCGCATCTGCACCGCCTGCAACTGTTTCCTCAAAGAAATCAGACATTTCTTTTGTTAATGTTAATACGTGTGCATCGTAAGCTGGCAGACCAAGTTCTGCAACATAACGTGCTTTACGAGCATCTGGAAGTTCAGGAATGGAAGCACGAACTTGTTCTTTCCATTCCTCATCAATATAAAGTTCAACTAAATCCGGTTCTGGGAAGTAACGATAATCGTCAGATCCTTCTTTTACACGCATTAAGATTGTTTTCTTTGTAGCTTCATCATAACGACGTGTTTCTTGTTGAATAATACCACCGGATAGTAATTCTTTTTCTTGACGAGCTTGTTCAAACTCAAGACCTTTTTGAACATAAGTGAAAGAGTTTAAGTTTTTTAGTTCTGCTTTTGTACCAAACTTCTCTTGCCCTACTGGACGAAGAGAAATGTTTGCATCACAGCGAAGAGAACCTTCTTCCATCTTACAATCAGATACACCAGTGTATTGAATGATTGATTTTAATTTTTCTAAGTATGCATATGCTTCTTCTGGCGTACGCATATCTGGCTCAGATACGATCTCAATTAACGGAAGGCCTTGACGATTGTAGTCTACTAATGAGTAACCTTCACCTGTATGTGTTGATTTACCTGCATCTTCTTCTAAATGAAGACGAGTAATACCGATTCGTTTCTTTTGACCACCTACTTCGATTTCAATCCAACCATTTTGCCCAATTGGTTTATCAAATTGAGAGATTTGGTATGCTTTCGGATTATCTGGATAGAAATAGTTCTTGCGGTCAAACTTCGTTTCTGTTGCGATTTCACAGTTTAAAGCCATTGCAGCTTTCATTGCAAAGTTTACTGCCTCTTTGTTTAAAGTTGGAAGTACCCCTGGGTATCCTAAATCAATTACACTTGTTTGTGTATTTGGATCCGCTCCGAATTCTGTTGGACTCGCAGAGAAAATTTTCGAATTTGTTTTTAACTCAACGTGAACCTCTAAACCAATAATTGTTTCAAAATTCATCTATGCTCGCCTCCTTACAGACTTGCTTTTTTTGTATGATAGTCTGTTGCTTGCTCAAATGCATGTGCAACGCGGTAAATTGTCGCTTCATCGAAATGTTTACCAATGATTTGCAAACCAAGCGGCATATTATTAGCGCCGAATCCACATGGAACAGAAATCGCTGGAACACCTGCTAAGTTTACTGGGATTGTTAAAATGTCATTTGCATACATTGTCATTGGATCATCAATTTTTTCGCCTACTTTAAACGCTGGAGTTGGCGTTGTTGGTCCAATAATCACATCGTAATTTGCAAATACATTTTCAAAGTCATTTTTAATTAATGTACGTACTTGTTGTGCTTTTTTGTAATATGCATCATAGTAACCAGAGCTAAGTGCAAATGTACCGAGCATAATACGACGTTTTACTTCGTCTCCGAACCCTTCACTACGCGTATTTTTGTAAAGATCCATTAAGTTATTCACATTATCAGAACGAACACCGTAGCGTACGCCATCAAAGCGTGACAGATTAGAAGACGCTTCAGAAGAAGAAATTAAGTAGTACGTTGCTAGCGCGTATTTAGAGTGCGGAAGGGATACTTCTTCCCAAGTTGCGCCCATACCTTCTAACACTTTTAAAGCAGCTAGTACGGACTCACGAGCTTCTTCACCAACACCTTCTCCTAAATATTCTTTTGGTACAGCAATACGTAAACCTTTTACATCGCCTGTTAAACCAGCTAAATAGTTACCTACTTCAATATTTGCAGAAGTTGCATCCATACGGTCAACACCTGAAATAGCTTGTAATAAGTACGCATTGTCTTCTACAGTACGTGTAATTGGTCCGATTTGATCAAGTGAAGATGCAAATGCGACTAAACCATAACGAGATACACGTCCATAAGTTGGTTTTAAACCTACAACACCGCAATATGCAGCTGGCTGACGGATGGAACCGCCGGTATCAGAACCTAGAGAGAATAATACTTCTCCTGCTGCAACTGCTGCTGCAGAACCACCGCTAGAGCCACCTGGAACATATTCTAAATTCCATGGATTTTTCGTAGCATAAAAACCAGAGTTTTCATTGGAAGAACCCATTGCAAACTCGTCCATATTTAATTTACCGATTGTAATTGTGTCAGCTTCGTTTAACTTCTGCACAACTGTCGCATCATAAATTGGATCAAAGTTTGCTAACATTTTGCTTGCACAAGTTGTACGAAGACCTTTTGTTACAATGTTATCTTTAACACCGATTGGCATACCGAATAATAGACCATTATCTTCAGCACCAATTTTTGCATCTAATTCTTTCGCTTTCGCACGTGCGTTTTCTTCATTTAATGTAAGAAACGCTTTTACGTTATCTTCAACATCCGCAATACGTTTGTAAGACTCTTCTACTAAATCCGTAACGGAAATTTCTTTGTTGTTTAATTTCTTATGTAACTCTGATACAGAATGATCAAATAATGACATCGAAATTCCCCCCCTATTCTAATACTGCTGGAACACGGATTTGATTCTCTTTGTGATCCGGTGCATTTTTTAATACTTCTTCTACTGGTAAACCTTGTTCTGGTACATCTTCACGCATAACATTTCTCATCGTTAATACGTGAGTTGTTGGTTTGACATTTGTTGTATCCAATTCATTTAACTGTTCTGCAAAAGTAACAATTGCATCGAGTTGTTTTTGAAACTTTTCTGCTTCTTGATCTGTAATGGCAAGACGCGCTAAATGCGCTACATGCTTTACATTCTCAACGGAAATTCTTGACACGGCTAGGCCACCTCCATAATATATCGTGCAATCTACAATACTATTGATGATACCAAATTTTCAGTACTTCAAGCAAGTCAACACATGGCACTTATAGCACTTTTACATAAAAAAAGAAAGGCTTTTGCCCTTCTCGTAAATCACTCTTTATCTAATGGTTTATTTTTCGGAAATCTTTCGTTATCTTCTTCATTATCACGAATTGTTTTTTGAAGTACAAAACATGACATTGTTAAAAACAATGTACCTATTAAATAGTATCCTTTTACACTAAGCGTTTCATCTAGTGTATAAATACCAATCAACATACCTGAAAGCGCACAAACAAACGAAGTCCATGCTAAAAACGTGAACGCTTGCGTATTTCTCCTTCTCATTGTTCTCCCCCTTATAGCTGCATATCCATTATAGATAAATATATTTATCATCATGGATTTTTATGTAATTTTTTCTCTTTATTAATCTATCATAAAATTTTCTCACTTCACAACTTATTTTCGAATTAATCAAAAAAATATATGGTGTTATCGTTATTGACTGTGCACCAACGAGTGAAACACTTGCTATGTTAAGTTTTCTTGACATGCTCGGATGGTGGATGGAAAAACTCTTTTCTATTAACAGAAAAGTATTAAAAGTTGCCCGTCCTGTGGCACAACCTTTACTCGGTATCCCTCTTCCTACAGATGATATCATGGATGAATTAACAAACACACTCAAGCAACTAGAAGAAATACGAGAACTTTTTCCAATCGTGATATAATAAAGTGAAACTTTAATCAGTGGGGTTTTTCTTCATCTCCCACTGATTCTGAGCCCTCACCAATCGGGCTGTTACGGGCAGCCCTACTCCCACCTATCTTCCTTGCTTCTCTCTGAATCTTGAGATGGGAGTCTTACTGCCCTAAAATAGCGGGATAAATTCACATTGTTGTAAATCCTGAAAAATGATGATTAACGAGGCTCAGTATAGCTTTACCTATTAAAGTATTACTATCGAATAACAATATGGGAAGCCCTCTCCTTAAGGGCTTTCTATTCCTTTACTCGGAGATGATCGATTTGATTAAAACACCTAAAGCGAAACATGTATCTACCAATATGATAATTTGGATTATTCCCTTATTATTTTTCATTCATAATCTTGAAGAATCTATTAGTATGCCTCAATATCTCGCTAATCAATTCTCTATCAACTTCATAAATACGCATCAATTTCTAATAGCAATTTGTATATTAACAACCATTGTTCTGCTCTTTATCATTCTCTATCAACTTCATATTATCTCTTCTATTTACTGGATTATTTTCATACAAGGTGCTATTTTCTTTAACGCTGTTCAACATATGATTTTATTTTTCATGTATCGCGCATACAACCCTGGAGTGATATCAGCATTTATCATTGTACTATTTTCCCTCTACTTATTTTCTTTAATACAAGTTCCAAAAAAGAAACTAGTCCTTATACTAATTTTCAGCTTACTCTCCTATCCTTCTATGATTTGGATCACCTTATATTTAGCTAGTTTCTTTGACTAACCAAAATAAGAGAGACCAGGAAAACTCCTGATCTCTCCACTCTCCTTCACAGACGTTATTTTTTATGGTATACAGAATTGGAAGATACAAAAAATTAGGGTTTCATCTGTTAAGTAAGATTATATGTTGAACAGACTAACAGCGGAGGGGTTCCTTCTGTTAATCCGTTAAACGCACTATCATTTAACAATTTTTTCTATTTCATCAAGTGAAAGATCTACTGAGATCGAACCATCCTTCGTTTCTTTCTTAATTGCATCTGTTACTTCTTTTGAATGGTATAATTTAATCACTTTTTTGATTGTTGGATCATCTTTATCTTTCGTACGAGCTGCGAAGATGTTAATATACGCTTTCGCACTGTCGTTTTTTGGATCTTCTAAGAAAATAGGATCTTTCGCAGGATTTAAACCAGCTTGACCAGCTACACCATTGTTAATAACGGAAGCTGCTACATCCTTTAATACACGAGGGGTTTGCTGTGCAATAACTGGTGTAATTTTTAATTTTTTTGGATTTTCAGCAATACCACTTGGATCGCCGAATAAACCGAAATCTTTTTTCAATTTTAATAGGCCCGCTGCATCAAGAAGTTTTAAGGCACGTGCTTGATTCGTTGGATCATTCGGAATAGCAATTTCTGAACCATTTGGAATGTCATTTGGTTTTTTATACTTTTCAGAGAATAATCCCATTGGTGCAATTTGCGTTGTACCTACAGCTGTAATATCTAATTTATGTTCCTTTTTAAACTGCTCTAAAAAGGCAATATGTTGAAATGCATTCAATTCAATATCCCCATCAGCTAATGCTTTATTTGGCGTTGTATAATCAGAGAACTCCACAAGTTTGATTTTCATACCTTCTTTCTCAGCTTTCTTCTGAAGGATGCTCCAAGCTTCTCCATCCGTTCCTGTTACACCGATGCGAACGACCTTCTCCTTTTCTTTCGCTTCAGCATCCCCATTTGAGCAACCACTCAAAGCGGTAATTCCTACAATTGCTGATAATGCAAATGCTAATATCTTTTTCATCTTCTATCCCTCTTCTCTTCTTTATGACCTTCTTAAAAATATTTTCGAGAAATAATTCCCTAGATGTTGAGCTAATTGTACAAGAATAATAAGCAATACAACTGTCACGAACATAACCGATGTATCAAAGCGTTGATAACCATATGTCATTGCTAAATCACCAAGACCACCGCCACCAACAAGCCCAGCCACTGCTGAAAACTCAATTAAGCCAACAGTCATAAACGTAACCCCTAAAATTAATGGTGCCAATGCCTCCGGAACAAGAATTTCAAACACAATTCTTAATGGTGATGCCCCCATTGCTTGCGCTGCCTCGATTACTCCTTTCGGTACTGAAACAAGATTTGTTTCTACCATTCTGGCAATTCCAATCGAAGCAACAAGTGTCATTGGAAAAATCGCTGCAGCTGTTCCGATTGTTGTTCCAATAACAGTTCTTGTAATGGGACTTAAAGCTACTAAAAAGATAATAAACGGAATTGGACGAATCGTATTAATAACAATATTAAGAATAGAAAAGACCAATTTATTTTCTAAAAAATTACCTTTCCTTGTCACATATAAAAGTAAACCTAGAGGTATACCTAGTATTGCGGCGAATATAAGAGTTACAATTACCATTAAAAGGGTATCCCCTGTCGCATCGAGAATCCGTGGCCAAAATATACTCCAATCAACTCGCATGTGCTTTAACCTCCTTCAGTTGTACTTGCAGTCTGAGATATTGTAAGGCTTTTTGAATTTCTTTTTGTTCACCTTGCAGTTCTACAAGAAGATTTCCAAATAACACATTTTGTAATTCAATAATGTTTCCGTAGAGCACATTTACATCCACATTATAATTTTTGGCAATATACGATAATACCGGCTGTCCTGTCTCTTCACCCGTAAATGTTAATCGATAAATTTGTCCACCAGTTTGAATTTTTGCTAGTACACTTTCTGGTAAATGGTCATTCACAACAGAACGAACAAAATTTTGAGTCGTTTTTGTTTTTGGTTTTGTAAAGATATCAAATAATGTCCCTTCTTCAATGACTCTCCCTTTCTCCATAACTGCCACGCGGTGACAAATTTCTTTCACAACTTGCATTTCATGTGTAATGAGGAGAATTGTTAATTTATATTCTTTGTTTATTTTCTTTAATAGATTCAAAATTTCTGTGGTTGTTTCAGGATCTAATGCCGATGTTGCTTCATCACAAATAAGAATATCTGGTGATGTAGCAAGTGCTCTCGCAATTCCAACACGTTGTTTTTGTCCCCCTGACAATTGCTCTGGATAATAATTTGCTTTATCTTCTAATCCTACAAATTCCAACAGCTCATTTACTCTTTCTTTTATCTCATTCTTCGGTACTTTCGCTAACTTTAATGGATATGCAATATTCCCAAACACTGTTCTTGAATTGAATAAATTAAAACTTTGGAAAATCATTCCGATTCTTTGTCTTAACTGTCGTAACTCCTTTGTTGTTAGAGATGTAATGTCTTTATCATCTATTGAAACTTTCCCTGAAGTCGGTCTTTCTAACATATTAACTAAGCGTAATAATGTGCTTTTTCCAGCGCCACTAAACCCAATAATACCGAATACTTCTCCCTTTTTAATCGAAAGTGTTACATCTTCTACTGCATGAACAGGCTCTCCACCAGATTCATATACCTTACTTACATTTGTAAAAGAAATCATTTTTTCCCCTCCCATATGCTATAGCAACTTGAAGTAGACCTCCCGAGGTAAAATAAAAAGCGCCCTCCTTCTTATCAGTCATAAAAGATAAGAAGGAGAGCACTTTTAAATATACTCGTTCACATCTTCTCATCTTTCAAGTCCTTTTTAGACTTGCTGGAATTAGCACGGTATTAAAAAACCCGTTGCTGAGGTATCATAGGGCCAGTCCCTCCACCTCTCTGGATAAGAATGTCTCGATTTAATTGTTATTTAATTATTTTTTATTATAAAACTCAGAAAAGTTAGAGTCAACATAAAATTCCTAAAGTATAGCGATTATTTTTCTATTGGAATTTTCAAATCAAATGTAAAATTCTTCTCTTATTCTCTTTTGCAAAGGAAAATATCCCTGCCTCATTGAATAAAATGACATGAATACGAAATATAGTGGAGGACGATAAATAATATGAAAACAGCACTGTTACTCGTTGATATTCAAAATGACTATTTTCCGAATGGAAAGATGGAATTACGTAATGCCGTAGAAGCTAGTGAGTACGCTCGTCAATTATTACAATATTTTCGACAAACAAACCAACCAATTTTTCATATTCAACATGTATCTTTTGGGGATCATGCAACTTTCTTCCTCCCCAATACAGAAGGTGTCCATATTCACGAAAGTGTTCGTCCCTTACAAAATGAAACGGTGATTTTAAAACACTATCCGAATAGCTTTCGAGAAACAAATCTATTACAGAAACTACAGAAATTAAAAATCGAGCGTATTATTATATGCGGAATGATGACACATATGTGTATTGATGCTACCGTGAGAGCTGCTTTTGATTTTGGGTTTCATTGCACCGTGATACATGATGCTTGCGCGACGAAAGACCTTCTCTTTAAAAATGCCACTATTCCCGCTGTCTATATTCATAACACCATTTTGGCAAGTCTAAATGAAGGATATGCTGATGTAATAAGTACAGAAGAATTTTTACCCGTCTAAAAAATTCTATCTATTACCCTTTTTACTATATTTGTGAATATAAAAACACTACTTTCAGTCAATAAAACTGAAAGTAGTGTTCTCTTGCCTAACCATAGATTTTCTTTCAAGTTGTATTATACAGGAATTCCATAAAAATAATACAGAAAAATACGACGAATTGAATAAATTTTGTAGCATTCTATTCGTTTCATAACATGACCTACGTAAAAGAGCACAAAACCATGAACTTTTAATATCAACACAAAATGACAATAGATCAGCTTAATCAAAAAATGTTGCTATTACAAACGTAAAAAGAACCCGTCCAAAAGTTATACATTTTGGAAAGGCTCTCTTTGTTACTTCTTATAACATTTCAGAAGTTGTTTTTGCTTGCATATGAAGCGCTAAGTAATCAGGACCACCAGCTTTAGAATCTGTACCAGACATGTTAAAACCACCGAATGGTTGATAACCTACGATTGCTCCAGTACATCCACGGTTAAAGTATAAGTTACCTACATGGAAGTCTTCACGTGCTTTTTCAATATGTGCACGGTTGTTAGAGATTACTGCTCCTGTTAAACCGTATTCTGTATTATTTGCAATTGCAAGCGCATGATCAAAGTCTTTTGCTTTACAGAATGCTACTACTGGTCCGAAGATTTCTTCTTTCATTAAGCGAGCATCTTCTGCAACGTCAGCAACGATTGTTGGCTGGATAAACCATCCTTTAGAATCGTCTCCTTCGCCACCTGCTACTATTTTCCCTTCTTCTTTACCAATTGCAACATAGCTCATCACTTTATCAAATGCAGCTTGATCATTTACTGGTCCCATATTTGTTCCTTTTTCAGCTGGGTTACCTACAGTTAATTCTTTTGTTAATTCAACTGCACGATTTAATACTTGATCGTATACCTCTTCATGGATGACTGCACGAGAGCAAGCAGAACATTTTTGTCCTGAGAATCCGAATGCGGATGCAACGATAGATTTCGCTGCTAATTCAAGATCTGCTTCTTTATCAACAACGATTGTATCTTTACCACCCATTTCAGCAATAACGCGTTTTAACCAAATTTGACCTGGGTGTACTTTTGCAGCGCGTTCGTAAATACGAATACCTACATCACGTGATCCAGTGAAACTAATGAAACGCGTACGAGGATGGTCTACTAAATAGTCACCAACTTCAGAACCACTACCAGGGATAAAGTTTACTACGCCTGCTGGTAAGCCTGCTTCTTCTAAAACTTCCATAAATTTCGCTGCTACTACAGGTGTTGTACTAGCTGGTTTTAATAATACTGTATTACCAGAAACTAACGCAGCTGTTGTCATTCCTGCCATAATTGCAAATGGGAAGTTCCAAGGTGAAATAATTACACCTACTCCTAATGGAATATAAGAGAAACGGTTATATTCAATAGGACGGCTTTCTACTGGAATACCGTCTTTTAATTTCAACATTTGACGTCCATAATATTCCATAAAATCAATTGCTTCTGCTGTATCAGCATCTGCCTCATTCCATGGTTTACCTGCTTCTTTTACAAGAATAGCAGAGAACTCATGTTTTCTACGGCGAACGATTGCTGCAGCGCGGAATAAAATGTCTGCACGCATTTCGGGTTTCGACTTTCTCCAAGTTTGGAATGTCTCATCAGCCACTTGCATTGCTTTTTCAGCTAATTCGCGACTAGCCTTTGAAACGCTACCAATAACTTCTTCTTTATTCGCAGGGTTTACAGAAACAATTTTATCTTCTGTAGTAATTTTTTCTCCCCCGATAATTAATGGATAGTCTTGTCCAAGATAAGATTCTACTTTCTTTAACCCTTCTTCAAACGCTAATTTGTTAGCCTCTACTGAAAAATCTGTAAAGGGCTCATGTTTGTACGCTACTACCATTCTTTTTAGCCTCCCCTTAGAAAAACGTTTACATTTTACAACATTATTCTACACGATAATTTAGATTTATTCAAATATTCCTAGACTTATATTTTAAAAATTAATAAATTTTTAAAATATAATAAAAAGATTCATACAAAAGTATGAACCTAAAAAACATGCGTATATTCTAAAACATTTTTTCCAATTAACAAAATCGTCACCAATAGGAATAAAGTTCGGACATACCCAACACCTTTTTGCACTGCAAATCTCGACCCAAAATATGCTCCGATAATCATTGATAATCCCATAATAATACCGTATTCAAAATGAATAATATCTAAAAATAAAAATGTAAAGAAAGACACAATATTACTAACAAAATTCAAAACTTTTCCAGATGCAGCTGCTCGAATAAAATCTAAACCAATTAATAAAAATGCAAAAATTAAAAAGGATCCGGTACCTGGACCAAAAAAACCATCATAAAATCCTATCATTAAAATTGCAAAGTAAAACATTAAAGCTTTTCCCTTTGTCATCTTTTTATAAGTAGAGACGCTTCCCCAATCCTTTTTTACAATAATATAAATGGCGATAAATACCAACATAACTAATACAAGTGGCCGTAAAATATCCGGGGGAATACATTTTACAACTAACGCTCCCGCAATTGCTCCCATAATAGTTAATGGGATTAACTTTCCTACAATGCAAAAATCAACTTTTTTTGAACGAATAAAATAAATTGTGCTTGTGAATGCCCCCATTGTTGAAGCTAATTTATTTGTTGCAATCGCTGAAGCAGGTGATAATCCTACGAACATAAGTGCAGGTAATGAAATTAATCCCCCTCCTCCAACAACAGAATCAATAAAAGAAGCTAAAAAGCCGAAAGCCACTAGTAAAACGATAACCTGAAGACTTAATTCATCCATTTCTTTTCCCCTCATCCTTTTATTTGTAACATTAGAAATTATAACAAAATTATTAAAGAAAAAAAGCTATTCCATGAATGGAACAGCTTTTTTCTTTAATTTAAAATTTTCACAAACGGTTCGTCCTGCTTCGCTTCACGTACAATCACAGCTTCTGGATGTTCAACTGACCTAATCGTTACTTGTACTTTCATATAGTTTGGGAAGTACTGCATGACACTTCCAGCTACATATTGAGTAAAGCCGATAATTTCTGATTTTCCATTAAATTGAACCGGAATATCCACTTTCATCTCTTTTAATTCATCATCCTTATAAAATCCTGTACCCACAACAGCCCTGTA
Organism: Bacillus cytotoxicus NVH 391-98; assembly: GCF_000017425.1. Classification (GTDB taxonomy): domain Bacteria; phylum Bacillota; class Bacilli; order Bacillales; family Bacillaceae_G; genus Bacillus_A; species Bacillus_A cytotoxicus. The sequence continues at coordinate 331,750 of NC_009674.1, read as the reverse complement.
ATCTCCTTCAAAGTACTTGCTCAGATTCGTCTTAAAGTTATCCATCATGGCATGATCTTCACGTTTATCAGATTTCGCTGCTTCAGAAGGGAATAAGTAATACTTTTCATTAATTGGATTCCATTCTTCAATCGAATCGCTGCCTTTATCAAGTTTAGCATAGGACAAAAAGTTTCCCGGTACAAGTGTCGACTTTGGACCTTGACGATAAATAGCAAAGATAACTGGAACCTCTTTTACCTTTGGATCCTCTTTTTGCATCTCTTTTAAAATTTCCTGTGCCATTTTCTTTCCTTGTTCTAACATCACTTTTTTTGAAATTTCACTTTCACGTGGGTAACCGTGCTCTTCATTATAATATTGAATTGAATTCATCGCTAAGCCAACTACAACCCCACCAAGTTCAGCTTTGTTATTCTTTTGCACATAATAATCATGTTCTAAAATGTTAGAAAGGTATATTGGGGCTTTTTTATGTTTTACCTCTAATGACTCTGCCCCCTCTGGTAACGGCGGATTCAAACCAATATTAGGAAATTTAACGGCATCTTTTTTTAGTTTTTCTTCCAGTTCCTTTTGTTCAGCATCTGTCCGTTTTCTTTTGACAAGCATTTGAATCTTCTGGCCCGTTAAAATTTTGCCGCCTCCAAATAAATAATCCTTTGTACTAAATGATTCTTTTGCAATACGCATTAAACCTGTTTCGAACTCATCTATATCCAAACGACTATTTAACCCTTGTACAACTAAGCCACGTGCCTCACCTGGGTCAAACGGAACGGTCGTTTTATAGTAATCATCGGAAATAGAATACTTCGGAACAATGGCTTGTTCTTTCGCCCCACCTGATTTTTCCACGATCTTCTCTTCTTTTTTTAGTCCCGTGCTACAACCACTTACAAGTAGCCCAAGACTCAATACCGCTAATGCTATTTTTTTCATGGTAAGTGCACCTCTTACTTATTCAGCTCTTGTAAGAACCTCTCTTCATTCCAAATTTCAATATTATGTTTCTCTGCCTGTGCTAATTTCGATCCAGCCGCTTCACCTGCTATGACAAGGTCAGTACTTTTACTTACACTACCCGTTACTTTTCCGCCTAATGCTTCAATTTTTTTCTTTGCTTCACTTCGTCCCATAACTTCTAGTTTACCTGTTAATACAACTGTTTTTCCAGCAAAGTAAGATGCGATATTTTGCAAATCAGCACGCTTTATACCTTTATATGTCATATTAACGCCATAGTCTTTAAACTGTTGAATTAAGTGTAGTACATCTTCATTATCAAAGTACGTAACAATAGATTGCGCCATTTTTTCACCGATCTCATTAATCGCCTTTAATTCTTCTTCCCCAGCTTTCACAAGATTATCCATCGTTTCAAAATGTTCAGCTAATGTTCGTGCTGCTTTTGCTCCAACATGGCGAATACCTAATCCAAATAACAATCGTTCTAATGAGTTTTCTTTCGAAGCTTCAATTGCTTGTACTAAATTAGAAGCTGATTTTTCACCAAAGCGATCAAGCTGGAGTAACTGATCTTTCGTTAAACCATATAGGTCCGCAAATGTTCGAATATAATTTGCTTCAAATAGCTGTGTGATAACGCGTTCTCCTAGCCCATCAATATTCATCGCATTACGTGATACAAAGTGGATTAATCCTTCACGAATTTGAGCTGGACAAGCTGGATTAATGCAGCGAAGAGCCACCTCTTCTTCTAAGCGGACAAGCCCACTATCACAAGTAGGACAGTGCGTTGGCATATGGTATGCTTCTTCTTTACCAGTTCGTTTATCGAAAACAACATTCACAACCTCAGGAATAATATCGCCCGCCTTCTTCACAACGACATAATCGCCAATGCGAATGTCTTTTTCCCGAATTAAATCTTCATTATGTAAAGAAGCACGGCGAACAATCGTCCCAGCTACTCGCACTGGTTCAAGTTCTGCAGTTGGTGTTACAACCCCTGTACGTCCTACACTTAGTTCGATACCAGTTAATCGTGTTACAACTTCTTCAGCTGGGAATTTATAAGCGATTGCCCACCTTGGACTCTTCGCAGTCGTTCCTAAACGTTCTTGCAATGTTACATCATCTACTTTAATTACGATACCGTCAATTTCATAATCAAGATTTGGACGTTTTTCTTGCCATTCTTCTACATAAGCAATTACTTCTTCAATTGTCTCACAGATGCGACGATTCGGATTTGTTTTAAACCCTAGCTCTCCTAAGAAATCTAGTGCTTCACTATGAGATGTAATTGTTTTTCCTTCTATATCAGCTAGTCCATATACAAACATAGATAAGTTACGTTTTGCTGCGATTTTTGGATCCAGTTGACGTAAAGACCCTGCTGCTGCGTTACGAGGATTCGCAAATACAGCTTCGCCATTTTGCTCTTTCTCTTCATTTAATTTTACAAATGAACGCTTCGGCATATAAGCCTCGCCTCGCACTTCTAACGTTACTTCTTCTTGCAAACGTAAAGGAATCGCCTTAATCGTTTTTAAATTTTGTGTAATATCTTCGCCTGTAATACCATCGCCTCGTGTTGAACCTTGAATAAAGCGGCCTTTTTCATAGTGAAGAGAAACTGCAAGGCCGTCAATTTTCAATTCACAAATATATCTTACATTTACACCATCAATTCCTTGACGAACTCTGCGATCAAAATCACGTAAATCCCCTTCATTAAATGCATTTCCTAAACTTAACATCGGTGATTTATGCGTTACCTTTTCAAATATATCAAGGACAGCTCCCCCAACACGAACAGAGGGAGAGTCTTCCGTTATAAATTCTGGGTTTTCTGTTTCTAATTTTATAAGCTCCTGCATATTGCGGTCATATTCCGCATCAGAAACAGAAGGATTGTCTAATACGTGATATTGATAATTAAATGTATTTAAAAGATCACGAAGTTCTTCTATACGCTGTTGTACCGCCTCTTTTGACATATCCTCATTCCTTTCTTATTGTTTCGTCACAGGTGCAAATTTCGCTAATAATCGTTTAATTCCAATCGGACTTGGGAATGCAATATCTAATTCTTTTGCATCACCTTCTCCTTTTACACTGACAACCGTACCGACTCCCCACTTTTGATGGAGCGCTTTATCGCCTACTGCCCAACCAATTTGCTCTCCTCCTGTTGTTTTCACAGTTGGCCTTACAATCTGCGAACGAGAACGTGTCGTTGTCGCTGCCACTTTTGCTTTTGCACCAAATGTTTCTCTTTTTGGTTTTGTTTCATTTAATGGTTCAATTAGTTCTGTCGGAATTTCTGAAATAAATCGAGATGCTGCATTCATATTTGTTCTACCAAATAATGTGCGCATTTGCGCATTCGATAAATATAGCTCTTCTTCCGCACGTGTAATCCCTACATACGCAAGACGGCGTTCTTCTTGCATTTCATCCTCTTCCATAAGCGAACGAGTATGCGGAAAGACCCCTTCCTCTAAGCCAATAATGAAGACAACTGGAAACTCTAACCCTTTCGCTGAATGCATTGTCATTAAAATCACTTCTTCACCAGCAGTTGGGTCTTCATCCACTCGATCGATATCTGCAACAAGTGCTAAGTCTGTTAAGAACGCAACTAAACTCTTATCTTCACTTTGTGATTCAAATGTTTGTGTAACAGATAAAAACTCGTCTAAGTTTTCTAAGCGGCCTTCAGATTCTAAAGTTCGCTCATTCTTAAGCATGTCGCGATAACCCGTTTTTTCAATTACTTCTTCTACTAATTCTGTAACTGATAAATATTCTTGCATGTTTACCCAATTGTGTAATAAACCCGCAAACTCTTTCACAGCCTTTGTAACTTTCGCACTCACACCAACATGTTCAATTTCATCTAATACAGTTGTTAATGAAATTCCATTTTGCACACCGTAATTAATAATCTTATCAATGGAAGTGGCACCAATTCCGCGTTTTGGCACATTAATAATGCGCGCAAAGCTAATTTCATCATCCGGATTCGCAATAAGACGTAAATATGCCAAAATATCTTTAATTTCTTTACGGTCATAGAACTTAATTCCGCCAACAATTTTGTATGGGATATTTGATTTCAAGAAAATCTCCTCGACCATACGAGATTGGGCATTCGTACGATATAATACAGCAAAATCTGTATACTTTCTGTTTCCCATTTGAACTTCATCGCGAATTTTCTTCGCAACAAAGTATGCTTCATCTTTTTCCGTTGCAGCTCGATAATATGAAATTTTGCTTCCAATTTGATTTTCTGTCCATAATTTCTTTGGCTTACGATTTATATTGTTCTCAATAACGGCATTCGCTGCATTTAAAATATTTTTTGTGGAACGGTAGTTTTGTTCTAACAAAATAACCTTTGCGTTCTCATAGTCCTTTTCAAATGAAAGAATGTTGGAAATATCCGCACCACGCCAACGATAAATTGACTGATCAGAATCACCAACAACACAAAGATTTTTAAAGCGCGCTGCCAATTTATTTACAAGCATATATTGCGCTCTGTTCGTATCTTGATACTCGTCCACATGAATATATTGAAACTTACGTTGATAAAATTCCAATACCTCAGGTACGCGCTCAAACAGGTGAATCGTTGTCATAATTAAATCATCAAAATCCAATGAATTATTTTTCAAAAGACGCTTCTGATATTCTGTATACACATCGCTTGATAATTTTTCAAATGGATCCGCAATTGAAATTTGTTTTGCATACTTCTCTGCAGATAACAATTCATTTTTCGCATTACTAATACGAGCTAAAATAGAACGTGGATCGAATTTCTTCGGATCAATATTACGTTCTTTCATAATCTTTTTTACAACAGTAAGTTGATCGCTTGCATCTAAAATAGTGAAGTTTCGATTAATTCCAATACGATCAATGTCACGTCGTAAAATGCGTACACACATAGAGTGGAATGTAGAAATCCAAATATCTTCTGCTTCAGGTCCAACAAGTGTATCGATACGTTCACGCATTTCACGAGCTGCCTTATTTGTGAAGGTAATTGCTAGTATGTTCCACGGTGCAACCCCCTTCTCACCAAGTAAGTATGCAATACGGTGCGTTAACACGCGTGTTTTACCACTACCTGCACCCGCCATTAATAAAAGGGGGCCTTCTGTTGTTTGTACCGCTTTTTGCTGTTCTGGGTTTAAACCGTTCAATAATCGATCTGTCATACTCATATTTACTTGCACCTACTCTCCTTTTACAGCTTTTACTGTTTGTAACGCTGCTTTTATATTCTCATAAATGACGTTCCCAACAACAACTGTATCGGCATATTGCGCTACCTCTTTTGCCTCTTTCACATTTGAAATTCCGCCGCCATAATACAACTTCGCTTGCTGTAATTCTGCCTTTACTTTCTTAACAAGTTCCACATCTCCGTATGTGCCGCTATATTCTAAATAGAAAATCGGTAAGTGTAACAGCTTGTCTGCCATGCGAGCATATGCAATCACATCATCTTCCGTTAAGTCACATTTTGCTTCTGTCAGCTGAGCTACTTTCGCTTCCGGATTTAAAACACAATATCCTTCCATGAAAATTTCATCCCAGTTCATAATATCTCCAAATTCTTTTAGCGCCTCATGATGAACGCCCGTTAACCATTCAACTTTTCGGCTATTCAACACGCTTGGTATATAATAAAAATCAAATCCCGGTGTAATTGCTTCCACATTAGAAACTTCTAATACACAAGGAACTGCATATCTACGAATGCTTACAAGCATGTGCAATACATTATCAATTGTAACTCCATCACTTCCGCCTACAATAACAGCATCTGTGCCAGACTCACAAATCATCTCTAAATGTTCATCACTTATTTCCTTATTCGGATCAAGTTTAAATACATGTTTCCACTTTGAAATATCGTACATGAAAACACCCTTTCTTTTTTCTAATCACCTATTTATTCAAAAAAGGAGTCCGAAGAACGCTAGCTACATAGCGAAAAAACTGGGACTGGTCTTTTTTCATTTCCTTTACGCATTCTTACATTATAACAAAAAAAACATCTTACACACACGCCCTAATCAACATCTTTTCCACCGTCAAATGTTGGATTACATATCGCAAAACTTAGGTGGAACAATAAAAGATGAAATAGTACTTTTTCTATTTCTAAGCTCATTAAGAAAGGAATGTTTTTCTGATGAAGCCAAATATCGGAACAATAAATGCCCTAATTCGAATTACACTCGGATTCGTTCTGTTAAGTTGTAGTACAGCTAAACTCGTACGTAAACCTTGGTGTACTTGGTCTCAAGTTTTATTATGGTGGGGTGCGATGAAAATTGCGGAAGGGTTTGTTCGTTTTTGTCCAATTGTAGAGGTATTGAAATTCGGAAAATATATGAATGCTGTTAAAATTCCTAGCATGGATTTTAAGAAAACGGGACATACTAATCAGGAAGCGAATTCCCCTTCTAGTTCTGACAAACAAACGTCGAATGGAAGTTATGATGCTTCTGACAAAGAGATTGAGTCAGCAATTGAAAAAGCAATTCTGACCAAACCGCTTTGAATCATTTGTCATAGATGCTCTCAAAAAGACTTAGCTGCTGCAGTGGGCAGCTAAGTCTTTTTATTTTACCATAAATCAGAACATACATTCCCAATTTGTTATTTTTCGGAATTTTTCGTTTTAATCATTGTTTAAATGATATAAAAGTGATATCATTTTTATATCAAAAGGAGGCGATTTGTATGAAAGAAAAACAGGTGTTTTATGTAAATGGGTTTCTAGGTATTATCGGGCTCTTAGTCTTAGCTGGTATCGGTGTATTTTGCCTCGTACAAGAAGTATTTATCGTAGCTGCACTTTGTATCATTTTAGCTGCCATTCTTGCTACTGGCATTGGAATTGTTCCACCAAACCAAGCAAAAGTTATTACATTTTTCGGTAATTATTTAGGAACGATTCGTGAAAATGGTTTATTTTTAACAATTCCTTTATCCTTCCGTCAAACTGTTTCTCTTCGCGTAGAAAATTTTAATAGTAAAAAATTAAAAGTAAATGATATTGATGGGAATCCAGTTGAAATTGCAGCTGTTGTTGTTTATAAAGTTGTGGATTCAGCAAAAGCAATTTTCGGTGTAGAACATTATGATGAATTCGTAGAAATTCAAAGTGAAACAGCAATCCGCCACGTCGCAACGAAATATCCGTATGATAATTTTCAAGATGATAAATGCATCACACTACGCGGAAATGCTGAAGAAATTTCAGAAGAACTAAAGCGTGAACTAGAAGCACGCTTAGAAATCGCTGGTGTAGAAGTATTAGAAACTCGTTTAACACATTTAGCTTACGCGACAGAAATTGCGCATGCCATGCTACAGCGTCAGCAAGCAAAAGCGGTACTGGCTGCGCGTAAAGAAATTGTTGAGGGTGCCGTTCAAATGGCAAAAGACTCTATTCAGAAGCTAGATGAAGAAGGTATACTTGATTTAGATGATGAACGTAAAGCAAATATGGTGAATAACTTATTAGTTGCCATCGTTTCAGATAAAGGAGCACAACCGGTTATTAACACAGGAAGTCTATATTAAAGGTTGTAGGTAATATGGCGAAAAAGAAAAGTTTTCCATTACGCATTGATCCTGAATTACACGCAATCATTGAAAAATGGGCGAATGATGAGTTTCGTAGTGTTAATGCTCACATCGAGTATTTACTTCGAGAAATGGCGAAACAAAAAGGAAAGCTCAAAAAAGAGAAATAGGCTTAAAGTTCCCCTATAAAGTTCTTCCCTTTAACAGATAAAAGGAAAGCTATTTTATAAATAGGTTTTAAAATTTCTTAAAAAGTATATAATCATAGTAAGTCTAAAGAAGAGAGTATCTGCCAATACTCTCTCTTATAATATTTAGGTACCACTCTTTGCATATCCGCAATAATAAAACAGACAAAAATTGACTTTCGAACACTCATAATTAATTATGCAAAACAATCTCTTCTCCAGATTTTCTTTGGAAATCTATCATCCTATGATCGACTATGCCATGAGAAAAATACAAAAAAATCCTTATTTTGCATATAGTAACATAAAAGTTTTCATATCACCTTCCTATTCTGCTCTCTTAAAATAATTTGCCTATGCGATGATTAAAGATGAATATAGTCTCTTCTCTTCAATTATCGAATTTCCAAAAGTATAAGAGTAATTTTAGAACCCCTATCTCTCCTATACTATACGAGAAGTCTGATAAATTCATTAAATGTAGCGGTTTTCACACTATCCTTCCGATAAATAAAATACGTTGGAATAAATCTATTTTCATTTAATAACGGTTTCCGAACGAGCTCTTGATGAGAATCGAACTGCTCTGCTACTTCTCTCGGGAGTATAGATACCCCAAGCCCAGCTTTTACACAGCCGATAATACCATCCAAAGAATTTAACTCCATCACTTTCCTCGGAACAATTCCTTCTGACAATAGCCATTCTTCCAATACTTTTCTATAAAAACAGCCCGATTGGAAAACAATAAACGACTGATTTTCCATATACTTATGGTCCAGTAACAAACTTTTCTTTGACAGCAGCATCATTTCTTCTTGAAATACTTCAATTTTTTCGAGTGCTGGATCATCTATACAATTTGCTACAAATGCTCCTTCAAGCTCATGCAAAAGCACCTTTTTCGTTAATTCTTCCGTGCTATTCGTTTGAAGCGCAATCTCAACTTCTGGATATTTTGTATGATAATTAGAAAGAATGTTTGGCAGTCTAACTGCTGCTGCCGTTTCCATCGCTCCAATCTTTAATGTCCCCCCTGGTAAAATCGTATATTTAATATCTCTTTTTGACTCATTCAATAATTGAATCATTTTTTCAGCATATATTAGTAACTTTTCTCCTGCATGTGTTAATGTCACCCCATTTCGATGGCGATAAAACAACTGTGTTTCGTATTCTACTTCTAATCTTTTTATTTTAGCTGTTACATTCGATTGGACAAAATTAAGACGAACTGCTGCTTTTGAAATGCTCTTCTCTTGCGCAACCATATAAAAAGCTACAAAATCTTGTAAATTCATTTTTTCTCATCCTTTCATTCATATCATTATTTTTGATATTACATATTGAAAAACAGTATTTTACGCACTATGTATATTCCACTATCATATGTATTAAGAGCTATTTCAAGAAGGGAGATTACATGAAAGACACAAAAACATGGAAAATGATTTTATCCGGTATCTTTGCCCTAGTAGCTGTAATGGGCATCAGTCGATTCGCTTATACACCCATTATTTCTTTTATGGAAAAGCAAGCTCATGTAGAAGAAGACCTTGCTGGATATTTAGCATCCAGTAACTATCTCGGTTATCTCCTTGGCGCCTTCTTCATTGGATTAATTACGATAAAAAATCGTGAAAAAGTGTTACATCATTGTTTATTTTTCAATGTTCTTTCGACCCTTTGTATGGGCGTTCCCTCTCAAATTTACTTTTGGTTTCCTCTTCGATTTATTGGAGGATTTACGAGCGCTATCGTATTTGTTCTTGCCTCCAGTATTGTTTTAGATTATTTATTTCATCGGAATAAAGTTGTACTAAGCGGGATGATTTATAGCGGCGTTGGAATCGGAATTATTTTTGCTGGAGTATTCGCTCCTCTGTTCAACTCATTTTGGAATTGGCAAGGTGCTTGGCTTGGATTAGGTCTTATTAGCTTTAGTCTAGCTATTTTTGTGTGGAAATGGTTAAAAGAAGATACAAAACATACCGAACAAAAATCAAAAGTTCCTTCAATCCATACAAATCATAGAAAAAACTATTTATTTTGGCTTATTTTAGCTTATGGATTTGAAGGATTTGGCTATATCATTACTGGTACTTTCCTTGTTATGATTGTCGAAAGAATGACACATTCTCTCTTTTACGCATCTTGGAGCTGGATTATTGTTGGAATTGCCGTGATTCCATCTAGCTATCTTTGGTCAAGTCTTGCACAAAAATACGGAACAACGCGTACCCTTACTTTTGCTTATATTTTACAAATGATAAGTATCCTTTCCCCGCTCCTCCTTCCAAATGTTCTCGGATCATTTTTAAGCGCATTATTTCTGGGAGGCACCTTTGTTGGGATTACCATCTTAACAACGACAGAAGCAAAGCGAATCCAGCCGAATGAAAGTAATAAAATTATCGGCTATACAACAGGTGTTTATGGAATTGGGCAAATTATCGGGCCTATATTAACAGGTGTTATCGCAAAACAAACTGATAGCTTTTTCTTCCCACTTCTCATCGCCGCTCTCACTTTATTCATCGCAATTCTACTCTTATTCATCGGTGAAATACGATGTAAACAAGCAGCCAAAAACTCTCTATCGGTACAAGACTCTTTATAAGCTGTTGAAACCATTCCACATTCCCTTTCTTATTTCCTTTCAAAAAAAGAAGCTAACATCTGTTAGCTTCTCGTCATTTCATTTCCAATTGCACGATATCCTATATCATTTCGATAAAATAAACCATCGCTCTTAATCTTTGTAACTTCTGTATATACTTGATCTTTGGCAGATTGTAAGTCGTGCGCTTTGCATGCAACAAATAGCACACGACCACCATTTGTTACAAAATCTCCATGCTGCATCTTTGTCCCTGCATGGAACACAATTACATCTTCTAACATCTCTAGCCCAGAAATAACAGCACCTTTTTCATATGATTCCGGATATCCTTTTGAGGCAAGTACAATACCAATCACAGCTTCTTTAGACCATTTTAGTGTTAACTCACGATTATCCAATACAGCATGACATACATCAACTAAATCATTTTCCAAGCGAGGTAATACAACCTCTGTTTCTGGATCACCAAAACGTGCATTGAATTCGATTACTTTCGGTCCCTCATTAGTTAAAATAAGTCCCGCATATAAAATACCTGTAAATGAACGTCCTTCTTGAATCATTGCTTTTGCAGTTGGATGTAAAATTTTCTCCACCGCTTCATTAACCGCTGATTGTGGAATTTGCGGTACTGGAGAATATGCTCCCATCCCGCCTGTATTCGGTCCTTTATCCCCATCAAAAGCACGTTTATGATCTTGTGCAATTACCATTGGGTGTACTGTTGTTCCATTTACAAATGCCATTAAAGAAAATTCTTGTCCATCTAAAAATTCTTCAATAACAATCTTTTTGCTCGACTCACCAAATTTTACATCGTGCAGCATTTCTCGCGCAGCTTCGAGTGCCTCTTCAAGCGTCATTGCGACTGTCACGCCTTTACCAGCTGCTAAACCGTCCGCTTTAATTACAATTGGTGCACCGACTTTTTTTATGTATGCGACTGCTTCCTCATAATCCGTGAATGTTTCATATGCTGCTGTTGGAATATCATATTTTTTCATTAATTCTTTTGCAAAAGCTTTACTTCCTTCAATTACAGCAGCCGCTTTATTCGGTCCAAAAACGCGAAGCCCCTCTGCTTCAAAACGATCAACGATTCCATTCATAAGAGGAATTTCTGGACCAACAAATGTGAAACCGATATTGTTTTCTTTCGCAAATAAAATAAGTGCATCAAACTCATGTTCCTCGATATCAATTGGTGTTGCTACATCTCGCATACCTTCATTACCTGGTGCTACATACACCTTCTCTATTTTCTCAGACTGTGCAAACTTCCAAGCTAAAGCATGTTCACGTCCGCCGCGGCCGATTACTAATATATTCATATGTCATCCTCCACTTTTAAAATGGAAAATAGGAGCAAGCCTATTTTTCGTGTCGTATTTTGTAGATATGTCGATATCTCATGTCGAAACGCCGATATATCATGAGAAACGGTCGATATATTTCAATTTGCGCCGATAAAATTTCATGTACTTTTATATGCCTATTAATGTTTGAAATGACGTACGCCCGTGAACACCATCGTAATCCCATATTCATCCGCTTTTTTAATCGAATCTTCGTCACGGATTGACCCGCCTGGTTGAATGATTGCTGTAATCCCCGCTTTTGCGGCCTCTTCTACTGTGTCTGGCATTGGGAAGAACGCATCGGATGCTAAGGCGCTACCTTGCGCTTTGCTACCTGCTTGCGAGATTGCAATTTTTGCAGAACCAACACGATTCATTTGTCCAGCACCAACACCGATTGTCATATTATCTTTTGCGAGTACAATTGCATTTGATTTTACATGTTTTACAACTTTCCAAGCTAATTTTAAGTCGTTCCATTCTTGCTCTGTTGGTTCACGTTTTGTAGGAATTATGATTGTCTCTTCATTTAGCGCTAACGTATCTTCTTCTTGAACAAGAAGTCCACCTTGAACAGAAGTTAGTTTTTTACTTGCACTTGTTGTCTTCTCAATATTTACCGTTAACAGACGTAAGTTTTTCTTACTTTGCAATACTTCTAAAGCCTCTTTCGAAAATGAAGGTGCAATAATAATTTCTAAGAAGATTTCATGTAATTTCTCTGCCACACGTTTATCAATTTCACGGTTCGCTGCAATAATGCCGCCGAAGATTGATACTGGATCCGCCTCATAAGCACGTGTATACGCTTCATGGATATCCGTACCAACACCAACTCCGCATGGATTCATATGTTTTACGGCGACTACCGCTGGTTCTGTAAATTCTTTCACAATGCTAAGCGCTGCATCTGCGTCATTGATGTTGTTATAAGATAGTTCTTTTCCGTGCAATTGCTCTGCATATGCAACAGAAGAAGCCACCGCAAATGGTGCTTTATAGAATGTTGCTTTTTGATGCGGATTTTCTCCGTAACGTAAATCTTGCTTTTTCTCGAATGTTACTGTTAATATTTCTGGGCTTTCTTCTCCCATTTGTTCAGTCAAATAGTTTGAGATTAATGCATCATATGCCGCTGTATGACGGAATACTTTCGCTGCTAATTTACGCTTTGTTTCGTCTGTAACCTCACCTTTTTCTTTTAATTCAGCTAATACAACGTCATAGTCTGCTGGATCTACAATTACTGATACAAATTTATGATTTTTTGCAGCTGAACGAATCATTGTTGGACCACCGATATCAATATTTTCAATCGCATCAGCAAATGTTACATCAGGCTTAGCAATCGTCTCTTTAAATGGGTATAAATTTACAACGACAAAATCAATCAGCTGAATGCCTAATTCGCTCATTTCTGCTACATGCGCTTCATTATCACGCACTGCAAGTAATCCACCATGAATATTGGGATGTAATGTTTTGACACGACCATCCATAATCTCTGGGAAACCTGTTACTTCAGAAATCCCCATTACTTGTAAGCCATTTTCCTCTAATAATTTTTTCGTGCCACCTGTTGAAATCACTTCAATTCCTTGTTCAAGCAAACCTTTCACGAATTCTACTACTCCTGTTTTATTAGAAACACTTACTAATGCACGCTTTTTCATTTCTTTTACACCCCTATTTCACAGTTCGTTCTTTCATAGATTGAATGATTTTATTTACCGTATTTACATATAAACGATGTTCCACTTGTTGAATTTTCTTTTGCAAACTATCTCTCGTATCATTTTCAGAAACCTGCACTGCTTCTTGTGCAATAACCGGTCCTGTATCCATACCAGCATCTACATAGTGAATCGTTACTCCAGTTACTCCCACCCCTGCTTTTAACGCTTGGCCAATAGCATCTTTTCCTGGAAAGCTCGGTAATAACGATGGATGAATATTAATGATTTTTCCCCCATATGCTTCTAGCAATGTCGGTCCGATAAGACGCATATATCCCGCTAAAATAACAAAATCAATCTCGTATTCTCGTAATTTTTTTAATATCTCTTTTTCAAACGCTTCCTTTGATTCATATGCTTTCGCCGAAAAAGCAAAGCATGGAACATGATGATAATGCGCTCTTCCGATTACACGCGCCTCGGGTTGATCACATACTAGCAAACTAATTTCAGCATGTAATCTATTTTCTTCTACTGCGTTAACGAATGCTTGAAAGTTAGATCCGCTTCCAGAGGCAAAGATTGCCAATCTATTCATGATCTATTCCTCCATTAAAAGCAACACCTGATCCTTTTACAGTGCGTCCAATGATATACGCTTTTTCTCCTTGTTCTTCAAGAAGACGAACAACCGCTTTTGCATTTTCTTCTTTCACCGCTACTACCATACCAATACCCATGTTAAAAATATTGAACATTTCCTTCTCTTCTATCTTTCCAACCTCTTGAATTAGGCTAAAAATCGGTTGAATGTTCCAAGAGCCAAGGTCAATTTCTGCTCCAATTCCTTTCGGTAACATACGTGGAATATTTTCAATAAAACCACCACCTGTAATATGTGCCATGCCATACACTTCATATTTCTTCAATAGTTCTAAAATAGGTTTGACATAAATTTTCGTCGGCTTTAATAACTCTTCACCAAGAGGTAGTTCTAACCGTCCATATATACGGTCTAAAGACATCTGTCCGTCTTCTAATAATACTTTGCGAACTAAAGAATAACCGTTACTATGAATCCCACTAGAAGCTAAACCAATTAACACATGCCCCTCATCAAGCGAATGACCTGTTATAATTTTCTTTTTATCAACAATCCCAACAGTAAATCCTGCTAAATCATACTCTTCCTTGGAATACATACCTGGCATTTCTGCTGTTTCCCCTCCAATTAGTGAGCATCCAGCTTGCCGACAACCTTCCGCTATCCCTTTGACGATGTGCTCAATTTTACTTGGATCAGCTTTACCACAAGCAATATAGTCAAGGAAAAATAATGGTTCTGCTCCTTGAACAACGATATCATTTACACACATTGCTACTGCATCGATGCCAATTGTGTCATGTTTATCTGCCATGAAAGCAAGCATTAACTTTGTACCTACACCATCTGTTCCTGATACTAATACAGGTTCTTCTAATGGCAATTTTGATAAATCAAACATACCCCCAAAACCACCTAGACCGCCTAGCACTTCTTTTCTCATTGTTGTTTGTACGTGTTTTTTCATGCGAGATACCGCTTCATATCCAGCTTCAATATCTACTCCTGCTTGCTTATACGCATTCGCCATTGTTTTTCACACCTCGTCTTTTAATTTCTCCCCATCTAGGGCGACCGTTTTCAGAAAGAAGCTAGCTTCTACATAGAAAGAAGTAGAAGCTTCTTTTCTTTTTTATTTCATACTTTCTAAAAGTTCTTGTTCATAATCGTAAAGAGCGGTCGGATAATCTCCATTAAAATAAGCCATGCATAACCCGCCGTATTTCCCTTCATATGGACGTCCAATTGCATCTACTAATCCATCTTCACTTAAAAATGTTAGAGAATCTGCACCGATGATTTGACAGATTTCCTCTACAGAGTGATTTGCAGCGATTAATTCTTTTCTCGTTTGAATGTCAATGCCATAGAAACATGGATACTTAAGAGGAGGCGAAGCAATTCTTACATGCACTTCTGTCGCTCCTGCTTCACGAAGCATGCGAACAATCCGCTTACTGGTTGTCCCTCTTACAATTGAGTCATCAATCATGACAACACGTTTTCCTTCAACTACACCGCGTACTGCAGAAAGCTTCATTTTCACCCCTTGCTCACGCAGCTCTTGGGATGGTTGAATAAAGGTACGTCCGACATAACGATTTTTAATTAATCCTAATTCATATGGAATTCCCGTTGCTTCTGCATAACCAATGGCTGCTGAGATGCTAGAATCAGGTACCCCTGTTACAACATCTGCCGCAATAGGTGCTTCCATTGCTAAACGTTTCCCCATATTTTTACGCGCCGCATGAACATTGACGCCGGCAATATTAGAGTCTGGTCGTGCAAAATAAATATATTCCATACTACAAATTGCGTGCTCTACTTCATTTGTAAAACGATCTACTTGAATCCCTTCATCATTTATGATAAGAAGTTCTCCAGGTTCAACATCACGAATATATGTCGCACCAACTACATCGAAAGCACATGTTTCAGATGCTACAACATAGGCATCCCCCATTTTCCCAATCGAAAGCGGGCGAAACCCATTTGGGTCTAGTGCAACAATCATTTCATGACTTGTTAGTAACAAATATGCAAATGCACCTTTTACTTTATTTAACGCATCCTTTACACTCTCGATTAATGACCCTTTCGTATTTCGCTTAATTAAATGCAGCAATACTTCTGTATCTGAACTTGTTTGAAAGATACTTCCTTCTGCCTCTAATTCACGGCGAAGCATTTTGGCATTAATTAAATTCCCATTGTGAGCTAATGCCATACTATGATCAGAGAAACGAAATAGTAATGGCTGAACGTTTGCTACTTCACTTCCGCCCGCTGTTGCATAACGCACATGGCCAATGGCTGATTTTCCATTTAAACCTTCTAACTCGCCTCTTGAAAACACTTCTGATACTAAACCTAACCCCTTATGACCAATAATTTTCTCCCCATTATTCACCACAATACCTGCACCTTCTTGCCCACGGTGCTGTAAACTATGCAATCCGTAGTACGTAACTTGTGCTGCATTTTCATGCCCCCAAATTCCGAAGATGCCACATTCTTCATTTAACCCCTTTATTTCAGCAAGCATGGGATTGCCCCTTTCCAAGCCTTTCTCATTTCATCAACATTTGCTGTAAGTAGTACTTCATTTTCTTCATTATGAATTGTTACTTCATTTGTATTTGTGACTTCACCAACTTGAATTGCTTCTACTACTTTTTCAAACGCTTCTTGTTGTTCACGTTTTACTGTTACAACAAAACGAGATTGTGATTCTGCGAATAATGCCGCTGTTGCCTCCCCAGCTAATTTCACAGTAGCACCTAATCCTTTCGCACCGATTGCACTTTCAGCAATCGCAACTGCTAATCCGCCTTCTGCAACGTCATGTGCCGATTGAACAAGTCCCGCCTGAATTGCTTCTAGTAATTGTTTTTGACGTTTTGCTTCTACTTCTAAATCAATACTTGGTGATTGACCGAAGATTTTACCGTACATCATCTTCTGTAATTCACTTCCACCAAATTCAGCTTTCGTTTCACCCATAACATAAATAAGATCCCCAGCTTGCTTAAATTCTTGTGTTGTTACATGTTTTAAATCGTGAACAAGCCCAACCATTCCAACAGTTGGTGTTGGATATACAGCTTCACCGCTGCGCTCGTTGTACATTGATACATTTCCACCAATAACTGGAGTTTGTAATGTACGACAAGCTTCGCTCATACCATCTACTGATTTCTCAATTTGCCAGAAAATTTCTGGTTTCTCTGGATTACCAAAATTTAAGCAATCTGTGATTGCAAGTGGTTCTCCGCCAGAACATACAATATTACGCGCAGCTTCTGCTACTGCAATTTTACCGCCCGTTTCAGGATCTAAGTAAATATAACGAGAGTTACAGTCCGTTGTGATTGCTAATGCCTTCTCTGTACCACGTACTCGCACCACCGCTGCATCTGATCCTGGTGTAACAACAGTACTTGTGCGTACTTGATAATCATACTGATCATATACCCATTCTTTACTTGCAATCGTTGGTTGTTGTAATAAAGCTAGTAATGTTTCTTTATAGTTATCTACTTTTGGCGTCTTCATTTTCATTTCTTGAAATTCCCTAAAATATGCTGCCTCTTTTGAAGGTTTATGATAAATTGGCGCTTCTTCTGCTAATGCATCCGCAGGTACTTCTGCTACCATTTCACCTTTATGGAATAAACGAAGCATTTTATCTTCCGTTACTTTTCCCATCGCAACTGCCGCTAAGCCATACTTTTCAAATAACTCTACAACTTCTTGCTCTCTACCTTTTTTCACCACAATCAACATACGTTCCTGTGATTCAGATAACATCATTTCATATGGTGTCATACCTGTTTCACGCTGTGGCACATCGTCTAAATACATTTCAATACCCATTCCCGCTTTACTTGCCATTTCCGCAGAAGATGATGTTAAGCCCGCAGCGCCCATATCTTGAATTCCAACAAGCGCATCAGATTGGATTAACTCTAAGCATGCTTCAATAAGAAGTTTCTCCATAAACGGATCGCCTACTTGTACTGCTGGGCGTTTTGCTTCTGAACTCTCAGATAGTTCTTCTGATGCGAAAGTTGCACCATGAATACCGTCTCGTCCTGTTGAAGCACCGACATACATAACCGTGTTACCAGCACCGTGCGCTTGCCCTTTTTTTATATCTTCATGATGAATTAACCCAACGCACATTGCATTGACAAGTGGGTTTCCTTCATAACATGGATCAAATTGTACTTCTCCGCCAACAGTTGGAATACCAATACAGTTACCGTATCCTGCAATCCCTGCAACTACTTCTTCAAATAAATACTTCACGCGTGGTGATTGGAGTTCACCGAAGCGCAGTGAGTTCAATAATGCAACCGGACGTGCTCCCATAGAGAATATATCACGAATAATACCGCCAACCCCTGTTGCTGCACCTTGATACGGCTCAATTGCCGAAGGATGATTGTGACTTTCCATTTTAAATACAACTGCTTGATTATCACCAATATCTACAATACCTGCGCCTTCTCCAGGTCCTTGTAATACACGTTCTCCTGTTGTTGGGAACTTGCGAAGAACTGGTTTTGAGTTTTTATAACTACAATGCTCTGACCACATAACAGAGAAAAGCCCTGTTTCCGTATAGTTCGGCAGACGTCCTAAAATCTTTTCAATCATGGCAAACTCTTCGTCTGTTAACCCCATTTCCGCATATATACGTTCTTCTTTAATTTGTGTTGGATTTGGTTCAAGCATTAACGACATATGTTTCCCTCCAATATTTCAAAATAGATTGAAAGACTTTTAACCCTTCTGCACCGCCAAGAATTTCATTCACAGCACGCTCTGGGTGTGGCATCATGCCAAGCACATTACCTTTTTCATTTACAATACCTGCAATATCTGAAACACTTCCGTTTGGATTGTCTACATAACGGAATACAATTTGATTCTTCTGCTCTAATTTTTTAAGAGTTGCTTCATCACAATAATAATTTCCTTCACCATGTGCAATTGGGATATGAATGATTTCCCCCTTGTTATATTGTGATGTAAACATCGTTTCATTATTTTCAACACGTAACGGAACAGTTCGGCACATGAATTTTAAGTTTTGATTTCGTATCAATACCCCTGGTAATAATCCTGATTCAACAAGAATCTGGAATCCATTACACACGCCTAAAATAGGCTTTCCTTGCTCAGCAGCTTTTTGCACTGCTTTCATTGCATTCGCAAATCGAGAAATGGCACCGCAGCGAAGGTAATCACCATAAGAGAATCCACCTGGTAAAAGAATCGCATCATATTCGTCTAAGTTCTCTGCATCATGCCAAACATAATCTACATCTTCACCAAGCTCATCTTTAATTGCATGAAACATATCAACATCACAGTTCGAACCTGGAAAAACGATTACGGCAAATTTCACTGTGCGACAACCTCCTCAATTTCATAACGGAAATCTTCCATTACAACGTTTGCTAATAGTTTTTCACACATTTCTTTTACTTTTCTATCAAGATCAGTTACCGATTTATCAATTGTTAACTCCATATATTTACCAATGCGCACATCTTGTACTTCTGTAAAGGAAAGGCTGTGAAGAGCACCTTTTACTGCTGTTCCTTGTGGATCTAATACACTCTCTCTTAATGTTACATATACCTTAACTTTATACATGTGAAGCCCCTCCTAAACGTTTTAAAATTTCTTCATATGCCTCGGTTAAATTACCTAAATCGCGGCGAAATACATCTTTATCAAATTTCTCATTGCTCTCTTCATCCCATAAACGACAAGTATCTGGTGAGATTTCATCCGCTAATACAATCTTGCCTTCCTCTGTAATACCAAACTCTAATTTAAAATCTATTAACCTTACACGACAGCTTGCGAAATGCTCAATCAAAACTTGATTGATTCGTAGAGCCTTTTCTCGTAATGTACTTATCTGCTCTAATGTTGCAGCGTTTAACACACGAATATGATCTTCTGTTACAAGAGGATCTCCTAAATCATCATCTTTGTAGTAAAATTCTACGATTGGTTTGGCAAGTGGTATTCCCTCTTCCATTCCTAATCGTTTGGAAAGGCTCCCTGCAATGACGTTTCTTGTAACAACTTCTAATGGAATAATACTTACTTTTTTCACAAGTTGTTCTGTATCTGATAGCTTCTTTACAAAATGTGTTTCAATTCCCACTTCTTGCAACTTTCTGAACAAAAAAGTTGTAATTTCATTGTTCAAACGACCTTTTCCTGTAATGGTCGCTTTTTTCTCTCCATTGAAAGCAGTAGCACTATCTTTGTACTCTATCCAAACCATATCTGCTGCTTCTGTACGATATATTCTTTTTGCCTTACCTTCATACAGCAATTCTAGCTTTTGCATTTCGCAAGCCCCCTGTAGTTTGAAAAATGTGAATAATATTTTTATAAAGAATGGCACAGAATAACGCTATTCTGTGCCATATAAAATTTTCTGCTTAGTTTAGTCCAAGACGTTCAAAAATAGTATCAACATGTTGTAAGTGATATTCATAGTTGAAACATTCGTTGATTTCTTCTTGTGTTAACTTGCTTGTAATACGCTCATCTGCCTCTACAAGATCTTTAAATTGTACTTGTGTCTCCCACGCTTCCATCGCTTTAGGCTGTACGATATCATAAGCTTCTTCACGTACCATACCTTTGTCGATAAGAGTAAGCATGACACGTTGCGAATAAATTAAACCGTATGTTCTTTGCATATTGCGTTTCATGTTCTCTGGGAATACCGTTAAGTTTTTCACGATATTACCGAAGCGGTTTAACATATAGTTTAATGCAATAGTTGCATCGGGTAAGATAACACGTTCTGCAGAAGAGTGCGAAATATCACGCTCATGCCATAATGGAACATTTTCATAAGCTGTTAACATATAACCGCGAATAACACGTGCCATACCAGTCATATTTTCAGAGCCAATCGGGTTACGTTTATGCGGCATAGCAGAAGAACCTTTTTGACCTTTTGCGAAAAACTCTTCTACTTCACGAGTTTCACTCTTTTGTAAACCGCGAATTTCAACTGCCATCTTTTCAATAGATGTGGCAATCAATGCAAGTGTTGACATGTAATGCGCATGGCGATCACGTTGCAATGTTTGTGTAGAAATTGGTGCTGCTTCTAATCCTAAGTTTTCACAAACATATTTTTCTACAAATGGATTAATGTTTGCATACGTACCAACTGCACCTGATAATTTACCGACGCGAACTGTATTAGCTGCTTGTTTGAAACGTTCCAAGTTACGTTTCATTTCTTCATACCAAAGACCAAGTTTTAAACCAAACGTTGTTGGTTCTGCATGAACACCATGTGTTCGCCCCATCATAACTGTGTATTTATGTTCTTTCGCTTTATTTGCTAAAATCTCAATAAAGTTTTCTAAGTCCTTTAATAAGATTTCATTTGCTTGTTTTAAAATATAAGACAATGCTGTATCTACTACGTCTGTTGATGTTAAACCGTAGTGAATCCATTTGCGTTCTTCCCCTAATGCAGGTGTTTCTGATACTGCACGAGTAAATGCTACTACATCATGACGTGTTTCTTTTTCAATTTCATAAATACGATCCATATTAAATGATGCATTTTCGCGAATTTTTTTCACATCTTCTTTTGGAATTTCACCAAGTTCCGCCCATGCTTCACAAGCTAAAATCTCCACTTCCAACCATGCTTTAAATTTATTTTCTTCCGTCCAAATCGCACCCATCTCAGGGCGTGTATAACGACTAATCATCTTTTTCCCTCCAACAGTTGTTCTTGATGGTCCCAAATATGCAAACTACGCGCTTTTTCTAGAGCCACTTCGATATTTTCATTCAAAATATTAACATGTCCCATTTTACGCTGTAATTTTGCTTCTTCTTTTCCATATAAGTGTAAATAACACCCGGTTAATCTATTCACTTGTCTTAGGACCCCTTCTATATGTTCGCCTAAAATGTTTACCATGACAACTGGTTTTAACAAATTTGTTTCCCCAAGAGGTAAATTACAGATTGCTCGAATATGCTGTCTAAACTGACTCGTTTCACATGCATCAATTGTATAATGACCGGAATTGTGAGGACGTGGAGCCAATTCATTAATATAAATTTCACCATCAACTGTAGCAAACATTTCTACTGCTAGTGTTCCCACTAACTGAAGTTCATCCGCGAGTATCTGTGCATATTGAATTCCCTTTTGGGAAAGGTTTGCTGTAATGCGAGCTGGTACGATTGATTCATGTAAGATGTTATTCACGTGAATATTTTCAGCTACTGGAAATACCTTTGTTTCCCCGCTTACACTGCGCGTTACAATAACAGATATTTCTTTTTCAAATGGCACCCATTTTTCTAAAATACATTCAGATTTACTAATCAGTTCACTTGCTCTTGTAATATCAGCTTCGCTTCTTAAAACAACCTGACCTTTGCCGTCGTATCCTCCCGTTGTTGTTTTTAATACACAAGGGAAAGACAGTTCCCTTATTGCCGTAAGTAGCTCATTTTGCTTTTGAATGAGACGATATGGTGCTACCGGCAAACCAGCTTCTACAATCGTATTCTTTTCTGTAAAACGATTTTGGGTTTTGAATAGTAATTGGCTCCCTTGTGGCAAATATGCATACTTCTCAAGCCACTGTAAACATCTATAATTAATGTTCTCAAATTCATATGTAACAACATCGCTTATTTCCGCCAAATGCTGTATCGCTTTTAAATCGTCATAAGCGGCTACAATTTCAATATCAGCAACTTGTGCACATGGAGAATGTCTTATTGGATCTAAAACAGCGATTTTATAGCCCATTTCCTTCGCTGCTAAAGCCAGCATTCTTCCAAGCTGACCGCCGCCAATGATTCCAATTGTTTGTCCAGGTAAAATGATTTTCGTCATATTAGCTCACTACCTTCGCGCACATTTTTCTCAATTGCTTCTCGTCTCAGTTCTAATGCATCATGTATGTCATCATAAAATGAGCCAAGTATTTGTGCCGCGAGCAACCCTGCATTTGTGGAACCAGCCTTTCCAATGGCAACTGTCGCAACGGGAACTCCCCCTGGCATTTGAACAATAGATAATAATGAATCCAAGCCATTCAATGCTTTTGATTGCACAGGCACACCAATTACAGGAAGATTTGTCTTTGCTGCAACCATTCCTGGTAAATGAGCAGCACCTCCAGCTCCAGCGATAATCACTTTTAATCCACGCTCACGAGCGGTTTCTGCATATTCAAACATATAATCCGGAGTCCGATGAGCAGATACAACTTTCTTCTCATACGGAATTTTTAATTCATTTAAGATGTCACAAGCATATTTCATTGTTTCCCAGTCTGACGTGCTTCCCATTATGACTCCAACTAGTGATTTCATAGTAGAATCCCCCCGATTCAAATAAAAAAAGCCTGAAATAGAACATTTCTCTTACTATAAGAGAAAGCGCTCTATCCAGGCATACGTATCCCTTGTGAATAGAAAATACCGAGTGACTTTCCCTCATAGTCTAACGAATAACGGTCGTTAGGTAGAGACTTGCAGGCCATAACCCCGCGATTATATGAGGTGCGATATAATATTGTTTCTATGGTTATATTAACAATATTCAGTAAGCGATGTCAACAAATAATCGAATGTTTTTTTAAACACTAAAAAAAATGTTCGTGTTTTAGTTATTTGTTGACATATTTATGCGAATTATTATTAATATAAAAGAATTTTAAGTCATTCTCTCATGTTTCTTTTTATCCTCTTAAATTGCTAAAAGCTAAACTTAGGGGGGAGGGATTCCTATAGTTCTTTCTAACCTAAGATATCTAAATCCACCTCACCTATGTAGCTATTTCTATTCATATTAAAAACATAGTAGAACAAAAGAATTGCAAAGTGAGCTTGATAAGTTACAATCAAACACGAATATTCAAATGATAGAGAAATAACAAAAAACCTAAGTCAGATTGACTTAGGTTTTTTTGCTTGGCGACGTCCTACTCTCACAGGGGCAAGGCCCCAACTACCATCGGCGCTAGAGAGCTTAACTTCCGTGTTCGGTATGGGAACGGGTGTGACCTCTCTGCCATCATCACCAAACTATTGAAGGGATATTCCTTCAAAACTAGATAACATTTGCTTCATATTGAATCCAGCTCCAGCGACTCTGAACAAGTCGCTTCCGCTTTAGATATATGGTTAAGTCCTCGATCTATTAGTATTCGTCAGCTCCACGTGTCACCACGCTTCCACCTCGAACCTATCAACCTGATCATCTTTCAGGGATCTTACTAGCTTACGCTATGGGAAATCTCATCTTGAGGGGGGCTTCATGCTTAGATGCTTTCAGCACTTATCCCTTCCGCACATAGCTACCCAGCGATGCCCTTGGCAGAACAACTGGTACACCAGCGGTGCGTCCATCCCGGTCCTCTCGTACTAAGGACAGCTCCTCTCAAATTTCCTACGCCCACGACGGATAGGGACCGAACTGTCTCACGACGTTCTGAACCCAGCTCGCGTACCGCTTTAATGGGCGAACAGCCCAACCCTTGGGACCGACTACAGCCCCAGGATGCGATGAGCCGACATCGAGGTGCCAAACCTCCCCGTCGATGTGGACTCTTGGGGGAGATAAGCCTGTTATCCCCGGGGTAGCTTTTATCCGTTGAGCGATGGCCCTTCCATGCGGAACCACCGGATCACTAAGCCCGACTTTCGTCCCTGCTCGACTTGTAGGTCTCGCAGTCAAGCTCCCTTATGCCTTTGCACTCTACGAATGATTTCCAACCATTCTGAGGGAACCTTTGGGCGCCTCCGTTACACTTTAGGAGGCGACCGCCCCAGTCAAACTGCCCACCTGACACTGTCTCCCGGGTCGATAAGACCCGTAGGTTAGAATTTCAATACAGCCAGGGCGGTATCCCACCAGCGCCTCCACCGAAGCTAGCGCTCCGGATTCAAAGGCTCCCGCCTATCCTGTACAAGCTGTACCAAAATTCAATATCAGGCTACAGTAAAGCTCCACGGGGTCTTTCCGTCCTGTCGCGGGTAACCTGCATCTTCACAGGTACTATAATTTCACCGAGTCTCTGGTTGAGACAGTGCCCAAATCGTTACACCTTTCGTGCGGGTCGGAACTTACCCGACAAGGAATTTCGCTACCTTAGGACCGTTATAGTTACGGCCGCCGTTTACTGGGGCTTCAGTTCAGAGCTTCGCTTACGCTAACCCCTCTCCTTAACCTTCCAGCACCGGGCAGGTGTCAGCCCCTATACTTCGCCTTACGGCTTCGCAGAGACCTGTGTTTTTGCTAAACAGTCGCTTGGGCCTATTCACTGCGGCTTTCCGTTAAGAAAGCACCCCTTCTCCCGAAGTTACGGGGTCATTTTGCCGAGTTCCTTAACCAGAGTTCTCTCGCTCACCTTAGGATTCTCTCCTCGCCTACCTGTGTCGGTTTGCGGTACAGGCACCTTTTATCTCGCTAGAAGCTTTTCTTGGCAGCGGGGAATCGAAGACTTCGCTCCATAAGGAGCTTCCCCATCACAGCTCAGCCTTTGCGGTAAGCGGATTTGCCTACTTACCAGCCTAACTGCTTGGACGTGCACAACCAATCGCACGCTTCTTCTATCCTTCTGCGTCCCTCCATTGCTCAAACGATAAAGAGGTGGTACAGGAATATCAACCTGTTGTCCATCGCCTACGCCTGTCGGCCTCGGCTTAGGTCCTGACTAACCCTGAGCGGACGAGCCTTCCTCAGGAAACCTTAGGCATTCGGTGGACGGGATTCTCACCCGTCTTTCGCTACTCATACCGGCATTCTCACTTCTAAGCACTCCACCAGTCCTTCCGGTCTGACTTCACTGTCCTTAGAACGCTCCCCTACCACTGATACCAAAGGTATCAATCCGCAGCTTCGGTGGTGTATTTAGCCCCGGTACATTTTCGGCGCAGAGTCACTCGACTAGTGAGCTATTACGCACTCTTTAAATGGTGGCTGCTTCTAAGCCAACATCCTAGTTGTCTAAGCAACTCCACATCCTTTTCCACTTAATACACACTTTGGGACCTTAGCTGGCGGTCTGGGCTGTTTCCCTTTTGACTACGGATCTTATCACTCGCAGTCTGACTCCCAAGGATAAGTCATTGGCATTCGGAGTTTGACTGAATTCGGTAATCCGATGAGGACCCCTAGTCCAATCAGTGCTCTACCTCCAAGACTCTTACACTTGAGGCTAGCCCTAAAGCTATTTCGGGGAGAACCAGCTATCTCCAGGTTCGATTGGAATTTCTCCGCTACCCACACCTCATCCCCGCACTTTTCAACGTGCGTGGGTTCGGGCCTCCATTCAGTGTTACCTGAACTTCACCCTGGACATGGGTAGATCACCTGGTTTCGGGTCTACGACCACGTACTAAACGCCCTATTCAGACTCGCTTTCGCTACGGCTCCGCCTCTTCAGCTTAACCTCGCACGGGATCGTAACTCGCCGGTTCATTCTACAAAAGGCACGCCATCACCCGTTAACGGGCTCTGACTATTTGTAGGCACACGGTTTCAGGATCTCTTTCACTCCCCTCCCGGGGTGCTTTTCACCTTTCCCTCACGGTACTGGTTCACTATCGATCACTAGGGAGTATTTAGCCTTGGGAGATGGTCCTCCCAGATTCCGACGGAATTTCACGTGTTCCGCCGTACTCAGGATTCATTCAAGAGGGAACGAAGTTTCAACTACAGGGTTGTTACCTTCTATGACGAGCCTTTCCAGACTGCTTCGTCTACCTCGTTCCTTTGTAACTCCGTATAGAATGTCCTACAACCCCAAGAGGCAAGCCTCTTGGTTTGGGCTATGTTCCGTTTCGCTCGCCGCTACTCAGGAAATCGCATTTGCTTTCTCTTCCTCCAGGTACTTAGATGTTTCAGTTCCCTGGGTCTGTCCTCCTTACCCTATGTATTCAGATAAGGATACCATACCATTACGTATGGTGGGTTTCCCCATTCGGAAATCTCCGGATCAAAGCTTACTTACAGCTCCCCGAAGCATATCGGTGTTAGTCCCGTCCTTCATCGACTCCTAGTGTCAAGGCATCCACCGTGCGCCCTTTCTAACTTAACCAAACTAAAATTAAAAATATGAGCTACACTGTTATCTAGTTTTCAAAGAACATGCCTACTGCGCTGCATCTGCTTCTCTGCTGACATGCGGTGAGGAATCCATCATCGTGGAATTCACTTTCAGACGCAAACGCAAGAAAAAACAAACTGCTTACGCTGTATAAACTTGAGAGAAAGTTCTCTCAAAACTGAACAAAACGAAACACGGAAACTTATATTGATGAACAACGTTCATCTATTCTCCATAGAAAGGAGGTGATCCAGCCGCACCTTCCGATACGGCTACCTTGTTACGACTTCACCCCAATCATCTGTCCCACCTTAGGCGGCTGGCTCCAAAAGGTTACCCCACCGACTTCGGGTGTTACAAACTCTCGTGGTGTGACGGGCGGTGTGTACAAGGCCCGGGAACGTATTCACCGCGGCATGCTGATCCGCGATTACTAGCGATTCCAGCTTCATGTAGGCGAGTTGCAGCCTACAATCCGAACTGAGAACGGTTTTATGAGATTAGCTCCACCTCGCGGTCTCGCGACTCTTTGTACCGTCCATTGTAGCACGTGTGTAGCCCAGGTCATAAGGGGCATGATGATTTGACGTCATCCCCACCTTCCTCCGGTTTGTCACCGGCAGTCACCTTAGAGTGCCCAACTGAATGATGGCAACTAAGATCAAGGGTTGCGCTCGTTGCGGGACTTAACCCAACATCTCACGACACGAGCTGACGACAACCATGCACCACCTGTCACTCTGCCCCCGAAGGGGAAGCCCTATCTCTAGGGTTGTC
Source organism: Bacillus cytotoxicus NVH 391-98 (assembly GCF_000017425.1). Taxonomy (GTDB): domain Bacteria; phylum Bacillota; class Bacilli; order Bacillales; family Bacillaceae_G; genus Bacillus_A; species Bacillus_A cytotoxicus. Next base: position 303,789 of record NC_009674.1, on the reverse strand, counting down.
AGAGGATGTCAAGACCTGGTAAGGTTCTTCGCGTTGCTTCGAATTAAACCACATGCTCCACCGCTTGTGCGGGCCCCCGTCAATTCCTTTGAGTTTCAGCCTTGCGGCCGTACTCCCCAGGCGGAGTGCTTAATGCGTTAACTTCAGCACTAAAGGGCGGAAACCCTCTAACACTTAGCACTCATCGTTTACGGCGTGGACTACCAGGGTATCTAATCCTGTTTGCTCCCCACGCTTTCGCGCCTCAGCGTCAGTTACAGACCAGAGAGTCGCCTTCGCCACTGGTGTTCCTCCATATCTCTACGCATTTCACCGCTACACATGGAATTCCACTCTCCTCTTCTGCACTCAAGTCTCCCAGTTTCCAATGACCCTCCACGGTTGAGCCGTGGGCTTTCACATCAGACTTAAGAAACCGCCTGCGCGCGCTTTACGCCCAATAATTCCGGATAACGCTTGCCACCTACGTATTACCGCGGCTGCTGGCACGTAGTTAGCCGTGGCTTTCTGGTTAGGTACCGTCAAGGCATGAGCTTATTCAACTCACACTTGTTCTTCCCTAACAACAGAGCTTTACGACCCGAAGGCCTTCATCGCTCACGCGGCGTTGCTCCGTCAGACTTTCGTCCATTGCGGAAGATTCCCTACTGCTGCCTCCCGTAGGAGTCTGGGCCGTGTCTCAGTCCCAGTGTGGCCGATCACCCTCTCAGGTCGGCTACGCATCGTCGCCTTGGTGAGCCGTTACCTCACCAACTAGCTAATGCGACGCGGGTCCATCCATAAGTGACAGCCGAAGCCGCCTTTCAATCTTGCACCATGCGGTGCTAGATGTTATCCGGTATTAGCCCCGGTTTCCCGGAGTTATCCCAGTCTTATGGGCAGGTTACCCACGTGTTACTCACCCGTCCGCCGCTAACTTCTTAAGAGCAAGCTCTTAATCCGTTCGCTCGACTTGCATGTATTAGGCACGCCGCCAGCGTTCATCCTGAGCCAGGATCAAACTCTCCAATAAAGTTTGTCTAGCATCATAAATAAAAATTGACGTTTCACGTTGTTTGTTTCGTTCAGTTTTCAAAGAACTCGTTTGCCGCTTCATTTGCGACTTCCTTATGTTAACATTTTTACATTTCAATGTCAACTAAGTTTTTTTATTTCGTTTGTCGCGTTTTGCGTTATTTCTATCAGCGACTCGTACAATATTACACTTCTATCTAGTAATAGTCAATAGGTTTTATAAAATTTTTTAAAGAGAAATTTTCGATATGTAACTCATTCTAAATTCCCTTCAAAACATTCATGTTCTCTTTTTCATATATATTTAATATGTCTAAACTGAAAGGAACGGAAATATATTCCACTTATATCCATTACATATTATAAGCGTTTGTTCACGCTGTCCTCATTATTACAAAAAGTTTCCGATCATTCTATTTTAGAGTTAAAAAAGTGGATGCACCTCATTTCCGATGTGCTTCTTTTATCAAGTTGGTTTACTAAAAAAGGCGCTACAGTATCATTCGTTTATTCATCATTATGAATATGATATATAAGGAGCTCCTCTTATCATATAAAATTAGGAGTGGCATTATGGGAAAAGCCAAAAACAGCGATTCAACTGGTTTGCTCCCTTATAAAAGAGAAATTAGTCCCTTGGTTTCTTTAATTGCTCCCTGTATATTCAAAATCTAGTATGATGTCCATTACGTAAACTTCTATATAATGATGAGCCTTGCCATAAAAGTATTTCTTTCAAACAATTTCTATATTATTTATATGCGAATAGAAAAACACCTTTCCAAATTAATCCTCATTACAGTCGACAATATATAACAGGAGAAAAGGATATTATTCAAAAATACATATACTTAGAAAACCTCAATGAAGAAATCTCTACGCTAGAAAGGATTACAATTAAAAGACTTATCCCTTACAAGCCTTTTCAAAATCATGGCATCATCAAACATCTTCCATGATTTATACAGGAAATTTCGCCGACGCTGATATTACAGATCCTTTATTTCCAAGACATCCAACTTATAAAAGTTTTTACGATACTGAATGTATACAACTTGTCAAAGAAATCTTTCAAGAGGATACATGACAAATCATATATCCTCTTTTCTTATTTTCTTATTACTACAATCCATACTTTTTATTCCATTCTATTTTTGCGATTTCCTCGCTTAATTACGATCCGAAATTTATCTTTATCAGCCCAAAAAACTCCAAGCAATACGAAACATCCTCCTACTACAATTTTTATTGTTAATGATTCATTTAGTACAATAATCGAAGTAATGATGCTTACAAGCGGTAATGCATTCATATATAATCCACTTACTGATACTGAGACATATTCAAGTCCTCTATTCCAAAACCAATAAGCAAGAATTGTTGCACAAATAACAAGATATATAAAGCTCATAATTGCTTTCCATGTAGTGATTCGTGGCAAACCGTAGTAACTTACTTCCACTATAGCAAAAGGCAATACTATAACGGCTCCAACAATCAATGTTAAAGCTGCAAACACTTCATTTGATAATAGTTTTTCCTGCTTTGTTTTTTTTAGTAATATAGTATAAAAAGCAAATAAAAATGTACTCATTAAAATAAGTATATCTCCAATAAGAGAAGCTTCTTGATGATTTGTATCAGATGGTATTGTAATACATATAACACCAATAAACCCTAGTATAATCCCAATCCAATAATTTAATCGAATATATTCTTTTAAAAATATTGCCGAAAAAACGATTGTTACTAATGGTAAAATCGCATCGATAATACTGACATGTAAAGCGCTAGTTAAAGATATACCATATGAAGTAAACATAAAATATCCAGCTACACCAGTAAATGATAATAAACTTATCCTTTTCCAAAAAATATTCTTATTTACAAAATGTTCGCGTAGTTGCCGAAAAGAAAATAATGCACATATTCCTCCAGCAAAACAAAGACGAAGAAATAGTAACGTAAATGGTTGAACAGATTCTAAAGCCCATTTTGTAGGAGCGATGGCTGCTCCCCATAATAAAATTGCAATAAATAGCATACCTATTCCTTTCATCATCTTCTCTCCCTTTTTATATACATAGACCGTATCTTTGATTTTTCCATATAGTTATAACAGCTCAATAAAATAATCATTATCAGTTTATCATAGTTTACTTTTGCTAAAGGCTTTCTCTACGTCTATAGTCATTGCTATTTTTTCTCTTCTTCTATATACGCTTTCCCTACAACATCATGTATTACTGAACGAATAGACTCCTAATGTAATTTTTTATTCTAAAAAATGAAGCAATAAGACTTCTAACCGTAGGGACTACGGGGATAGCCTAATCAATAACTAATCGTTAGGTTGGTGTTCTTAGGAATCTCCCACTTCAAACAGCTCGTAAGAGTGTTAAGTGGGGGTAGTTCAACATCGCATAGTAAGACTACCAAATAACTAGACCATCACTTGTAAAAAGAGCCCGTCCAAAAGTTATAATTTGGGACGGGCTCTAAATTTGATGACTATAAGCGAAAATTCGTATACGTATTGCGTGTAATATACAAAAAAACCTAAGTCAAACTGACTTAGGTTTTTGCTTGGCGACGTCCTACTCTCACAGGGGCAAGGCCCCAACTACCATCGGCGCTAGAGAGCTTAACTTCCGTGTTCGGTATGGGAACGGGTGTGACCTCTCTGCCATCATCACCAAACTATTGAAGGGATATTCCTTCAAAACTAGATAACATTTGCTTCATATTGAATCCAGCTCCAGCGACTCTGAACAAGTCGCTTCCGCTTTTTTATTGGTTAAGTCCTCGATCTATTAGTATTCGTCAGCTCCACGTGTCACCACGCTTCCACCTCGAACCTATCAACCTGATCATCTTTCAGGGATCTTACTAGCTTACGCTATGGGAAATCTCATCTTGAGGGGGGCTTCATGCTTAGATGCTTTCAGCACTTATCCCTTCCGCACATAGCTACCCAGCGATGCCCTTGGCAGAACAACTGGTACACCAGCGGTGCGTCCATCCCGGTCCTCTCGTACTAAGGACAGCTCCTCTCAAATTTCCTACGCCCACGACGGATAGGGACCGAACTGTCTCACGACGTTCTGAACCCAGCTCGCGTACCGCTTTAATGGGCGAACAGCCCAACCCTTGGGACCGACTACAGCCCCAGGATGCGATGAGCCGACATCGAGGTGCCAAACCTCCCCGTCGATGTGGACTCTTGGGGGAGATAAGCCTGTTATCCCCGGGGTAGCTTTTATCCGTTGAGCGATGGCCCTTCCATGCGGAACCACCGGATCACTAAGCCCGACTTTCGTCCCTGCTCGACTTGTAGGTCTCGCAGTCAAGCTCCCTTATGCCTTTGCACTCTACGAATGATTTCCAACCATTCTGAGGGAACCTTTGGGCGCCTCCGTTACACTTTAGGAGGCGACCGCCCCAGTCAAACTGCCCACCTGACACTGTCTCCCGGGTCGATAAGACCCGTAGGTTAGAATTTCAATACAGCCAGGGCGGTATCCCACCAGCGCCTCCACCGAAGCTAGCGCTCCGGCTTCAAAGGCTCCCGCCTATCCTGTACAAGCTGTACCAAAATTCAATATCAGGCTACAGTAAAGCTCCACGGGGTCTTTCCGTCCTGTCGCGGGTAACCTGCATCTTCACAGGTACTATAATTTCACCGAGTCTCTGGTTGAGACAGTGCCCAAATCGTTACACCTTTCGTGCGGGTCGGAACTTACCCGACAAGGAATTTCGCTACCTTAGGACCGTTATAGTTACGGCCGCCGTTTACTGGGGCTTCAGTTCAGAGCTTCGCTTACGCTAACCCCTCTCCTTAACCTTCCAGCACCGGGCAGGTGTCAGCCCCTATACTTCGCCTTACGGCTTCGCAGAGACCTGTGTTTTTGCTAAACAGTCGCTTGGGCCTATTCACTGCGGCTTTCCGTTAAGAAAGCACCCCTTCTCCCGAAGTTACGGGGTCATTTTGCCGAGTTCCTTAACCAGAGTTCTCTCGCTCACCTTAGGATTCTCTCCTCGCCTACCTGTGTCGGTTTGCGGTACAGGCACCTTTTATCTCGCTAGAAGCTTTTCTTGGCAGCGGGGAATCGAAGACTTCGCTCCATAAGGAGCTTCCCCATCACAGCTCAGCCTTTGCGGTAAGCGGATTTGCCTACTTACCAGCCTAACTGCTTGGACGTGCACAACCAATCGCACGCTTCTTCTATCCTTCTGCGTCCCTCCATTGCTCAAACGATAAAGAGGTGGTACAGGAATATCAACCTGTTGTCCATCGCCTACGCCTGTCGGCCTCGGCTTAGGTCCTGACTAACCCTGAGCGGACGAGCCTTCCTCAGGAAACCTTAGGCATTCGGTGGACGGGATTCTCACCCGTCTTTCGCTACTCATACCGGCATTCTCACTTCTAAGCACTCCACCAGTCCTTCCGGTCTGACTTCACTGTCCTTAGAACGCTCCCCTACCACTGATACCAAAGGTATCAATCCGCAGCTTCGGTGGTGTATTTAGCCCCGGTACATTTTCGGCGCAGAGTCACTCGACTAGTGAGCTATTACGCACTCTTTAAATGGTGGCTGCTTCTAAGCCAACATCCTAGTTGTCTAAGCAACTCCACATCCTTTTCCACTTAATACACACTTTGGGACCTTAGCTGGCGGTCTGGGCTGTTTCCCTTTTGACTACGGATCTTATCACTCGCAGTCTGACTCCCAAGGATAAGTCATTGGCATTCGGAGTTTGACTGAATTCGGTAATCCGATGAGGACCCCTAGTCCAATCAGTGCTCTACCTCCAAGACTCTTACACTTGAGGCTAGCCCTAAAGCTATTTCGGGGAGAACCAGCTATCTCCAGGTTCGATTGGAATTTCTCCGCTACCCACACCTCATCCCCGCACTTTTCAACGTGCGTGGGTTCGGGCCTCCATTCAGTGTTACCTGAACTTCACCCTGGACATGGGTAGATCACCTGGTTTCGGGTCTACGACCACGTACTAAACGCCCTATTCAGACTCGCTTTCGCTACGGCTCCGCCTCTTCAGCTTAACCTCGCACGGGATCGTAACTCGCCGGTTCATTCTACAAAAGGCACGCCATCACCCGTTAACGGGCTCTGACTATTTGTAGGCACACGGTTTCAGGATCTCTTTCACTCCCCTCCCGGGGTGCTTTTCACCTTTCCCTCACGGTACTGGTTCACTATCGATCACTAGGGAGTATTTAGCCTTGGGAGATGGTCCTCCCAGATTCCGACGG